>CAIXEV010000360.1 GCA_903918555.1 uncultured bacterium
GGCCCGTCGGGCTCGGGCAAGAGCACGCTCCTCAACCTGCTCGCGGGCATCGACCGTGCGACGAGCGGCGAGCTCTGGATCGATGGACGCGACCTCGCGCGCCTTTCGCGCGACGAGCTCGCGGCGTGGCGCGCGCGCAGCGTCGGCATCATCTTCCAGTCGTACAACCTCGTGCCGGTGCTCACCGCCTACGAGAATGTCGAGCTGCCGCTCCTGCTCCACGATCTCTCGAAGCGCGAGCGCCACGAGCGCACGATGGCAGCGCTCGAGACGGTGTCGCTCGTCGACCGCGCGTCGCATTTCCCGCGGCAGCTCTCGGGCGGACAGGAGCAGCGCGTCGCCATCGCGCGCGCGATCGTGGCCAAGCCCCCCCTCCTGCTCGCCGACGAGCCGACGGGCGACCTCGACCGCGCGAGCGCCGACATGGTGCTTGCGCTGCTCGAGCGACTGAACCGCGAGCACGGCCGCACGGTGGTGATGGTGACGCATGATCCGCAGGCCTCGGCACGCGCAGGGCTGCAGCTCCACCTCGACAAGGGAACGCTCGTCGACGCGGTCGAAGGCGCGGGAGGCGCGTGGCGCCCATGATCCTCCTCCGCTCCGCAGCGCTCTCGATCCGCATGCTCGTGCGCAGCCGCGTGCGCGCGGCGCTCGCCGTCCTCGGCGTCGCGGTCGCGGTGTTCGTGCTCTGCGCCGAGCGCGCGGTGCACGGCGGCATCACGGAGGCGACCGCAGCCAACGAGCGCGACACGCGGCTCATCGTCTACCGCGCGAACCGCTTCTGCCCGTTCACGAGCCGCCTGCCCGAGCGCTACGCCGACGAGATCGCGTCGATGCCCGGCGTGCGCAGCGCGATTCCCACGCAGATCGTGGTCTCGAACTGCCGCGCGAGCCTCGATGTGGTCGTCTTCCGCGGCGTCCGCACCGACGACGCATCGCGCACGATCGCCGAGCGCGTGCGCCTCGTCGATGGCTCGATCGCTGCGTTTCTCGCGCGCAGCGATGCAGCGCTCGTCGGCCAGGCGCTCGCCGCGCGGCGCGGGCTCAAGGTCGGCGACCGCTTCCAGTCGGCGGGCATCACCGTCACCGTCGCAGGCATCGTCGATGCGGACGGCCCGCAGGACCGCAACGCGTGCCTCGTCCAGCTGCCGTTCCTCCAGTCGGCCGCGGGCGGCGCGCAAGGCGGCGAGGT
The DNA here is from genome assembly GCA_903918555.1 of uncultured bacterium. Lineage (GTDB taxonomy): Bacteria > Planctomycetota > Phycisphaerae > Phycisphaerales > SM1A02 > QWPT01. The sequence goes on from CAIXEV010000360.1 coordinate 1,193, forward strand.
GACGCAGGTCGAGGTCGAGGTCGCCGATCCCGCGCGCGTGCGCGAGGTCGCGTCCGCGATCGACGCGCGCTTCGCAAGCGACCGCGCGCCAACCACGACGCGCGCCGAGAAGGACTTCGTGGCGCGCGCAGCCGCAGATCTCGTGGCGATCGCCGACTTCGCGGGCTGGCTCGGCCTGGCCGCGCTGGTCGCTGTGTTTGCGCTGGTGGCAAACGCCATCGTGCTCTCGCTCGAACACCGCACGCGCGAACTCGCGATGCTCCAGTCGATCGGCTTTCCAAGCCGGATCCTCGCGTGGGGAATCGTGGTCGAGAGCGCCGCGATCGCGCTCGCAGGCGGCGCGCTCGGCGCGGCCGCCGCGAGCCTCACGCTCGCGATCGGCCGCTTCAGCCTCGGTGCGGAGGGCGTGCTCGTCGAGTTCCGTCCGTCGGCGACGACGGCGATCGCCGCGATCGCGCTCGCGCTCCTCGTCGGCGTCGCGGCAGGGCTCGTGCCCGCGGTCGCGGCAGCACGCAAGTCGATCGTCGAAGGACTGAGGGACGCATGATGCCGCGGCTTCCGCGACTTCTTCCCTTCGACCACGCGATCCGCAACCTCGCGCGATCGCCGAAGCGACTCGCGCTCGTGGTCGCGGGCAGCGCGATCGTCTCGTTCCTCATCCTCGCGGCGGTCGCGTTCGCGCGCGGCATGGAGCAGGCGCTCGGCTCGACCGGACTCGCGACGAACGCGCTCGTTCTCGGCGCGGGCAGCGAAGAGAGCGTGGAGCGCAGCGAGATTCCGCCTTCCACCGCCACGGCGCTCGCTGCGGAGGTCGACGGACTCGCGCGATTCGCGGGCGAACCCGCGGTTTCCGGCGAGATCCATGTCGCGCTTCCGATCACGCTCGCAGCTGAACCGAGCGCCGCCGCGCCCGCCCCCGCCAACGACGCGCCGCCCGTCCTCGTGCGCGGCTTCGACACCATGGCCTTCGCCGTGCACCCGCAGGTTCGCCTCGAGCGCGGACGCTGGCCGCAGCGCGGCGCAGACGAGATCGCCGCGGGGCCCGAGGCACTCGCCAAGGTTCGCGGCGCGGATCTCGGAGAGACCCTGCTCGTCGCGGGCGAGCCGTTCGCGATCGTCGGCGTCTTCGCGGCGCCAGGCACCGCGATGCACGGCGAGTTCTGGATGCGCCTCGACAGGCTTGCGCAAGTCACGCAGCGCACGACCCACTCGTGCGTCGTCGCCGCCCTTGGCGACGCGGAGTTCGACGATGTCGATGCGTTCACCGCGTCGCGGCTCGATCTCGAGACCGTCGCGATGCGCGAGAGCGACTAC
>CAIXEV010000361.1 GCA_903918555.1 uncultured bacterium
CTCGACCAGCACACCGACCGCATCATCGCGAGCGCGCTCGTCAGCCGTCACCTCAGCCGCGAGAAGCCGCAGTACCGCGCGGGGCTCGAGGTCGACCTCCTTGTCTACGAGGAGACGACGCTCGGATACAACGCGATCGTCGAGGGCACCCACCGCGGGCTGATCTACCGCAGCACCGTGGGCGCGCCGCTCGAGATCGGCTCGCGCCTGCGCGGCTTCATCAAGGAAGTGCGCGAGGATGGAAAGATCGACCTCTCGCTCGACCGCGCGGGATACGAGCGCGTCGCGCCGCTCGCGCGGCTGATCCTCGAGGAGCTCGAACGGCTCGGCGGGCGGCTCAATCTCGACGACTCGAGCGACCCGGCCGAGATCCGCCGCCGCTTCGGCGCGAGCAAGAAGGCGTTCAAGCAGGCGATCGGCGCGCTCTACCGAGAGCGACGGATCGCGATGCTGAACCCAGGCATCGAGCTCGTGCGCGACAGCCCGCGCTAGGCGCTCCCACGCAGATGCAAAAGAGTCAGCCGCGGCCCGAGCCGCTGCTACTATCCGCGCCCTACCTAGGAAACCCATGACGGAACTCCTTCTCCTCGCCACCGATACGGTCACGACGGCCGCCGCCAATCCCGCCTCTCTGAAGATCTGGGCGTATGTGGCCTTCGTCGGCCTCGTCGTCGTCTTCCTCGCGCTCGACCTCGGCGTCTTCCACCGCGAGGCGCACGAAGTCTCGATGAAGGAAGCCGCGACCTGGTCGGTCATCTGGCTCTCCTGCGGCATCGCGTTCGCGGGATTCGTCTACAAGGCCTACGACGCGCATTGGCTCGGGCTTGGCCTCGATACGCCGCGCTATAACACCCACGAACTCGCGGGGCAGGTGCCCGAGCAGCCCATCATCGTCTCGGGTGAAGTCACGGGCGCCGAGGCGGCCAAGCAGTATCTCGTCGGCTATGTCGTCGAGAAGTCGCTGGCGATGGACAACATCTTCGTCATCGCGCTGATCTTCGCGTTCTTCGCGGTGCCCGCGAAGTACCAGCACCGCGTCCTCTTCTGGGGCATCATCGGCGCGCTCATCATGCGCGGCGGCATGATCGGGATCGGCGCAGGCCTGATCCTGAAATACCAGTGGATCCTGATCATCTTCGGCGGTTTCCTGGTGCTGACGGCGCTGAAGATGGCGCTGATCAAGGGGAACGACGACCCCTCGCAGAACATCGCCGTCAAGCTTGCGAAGAAGTTCCTGCCGACCGTCGAGTTCTACGACGGACAGCGTTTCTTCACGAAGCGCACGGTCAAGCCGACCTACAGCAAGGACCCGGCGACGGGCAAGGAAACGATGGATCCCGCGCCCGCCGGGTCGCTTTCGGCGAAGTGGGCGATCACGCCGCTCTTCCTCGCGCTGATCCTCGTCGAGATCACCGACCTCGTCTTCGCGGTCGACTCGATCCCCGCGATCTTCGCGATCACGCCCGACCCGTTCATCGTCTTCACGAGCAACATCTTCGCGATCCTCGGCCTGCGCGCGCTCTACTTCTGCCTCGCGGCCCTGATCTCCAAGTTCCGCTTCCTGAAGCCGGCGCTCATCCTCATCCTCGCGTTCGTCGGCGTGAAGCTCCTGCTTCTCAGCGTGCCGCCGTACCTCGATGTGTTCGGCATGGCGCCGCAGAAGTCGATCAAGATCGACACGACGCTCTCGCTCGTCATCGTGCTCGCGACCCTCGCGCTCGCGACGGTGCTCAGCGTGCTGATCCCGGCGAAGGCGAAGCAGGCTCACTGATCCCTTCGAGCGTAAGTTCGACATCCTCGATCACGATGTCCTCGCCCAGCCAGACGCTGGTCAGGCCGATCGTCTCTTCTGCGAGTTCAAGCGAGGGACGCAGGAAGATGTCGTAGCGGCCAGGGTTGAGCGGGGGGGTCGTAACGACCGGGTGCGAATTCGTCGCCGAGGCCTTCGCCGCGCAAGACCTCTCGGATCGACTCATCCTTGCCGACGACGGTGATGGGTTTCGACCGCCGCATCTCTTCGGGCGCGAGCAGCTCGAATTGGTTGCTGCGACCGCATCTCCACAGCGCGCCGCCGTTCGCGCAAGCAAAAACGACGAAATCTTGTTCTTGCAGAGAATCGCCGAGGCGGAGCCGCGCGAAGAAGTGCGCACTGCCGACGCTTCTGGCTCGCGATGGCGGTCATCTCTCCACCAGCCAGTGTTCACGCACTCCAGATAGGAGCTCACAACATGTTTCGGATGACTTCCACCTTCGTGGCGGCCGCTGTCGCTGCCATCTCGTCGTCGGCCATGGCCGATGTCCCCTTCCAGCCTCTCGCCGACTTCGGACTCGGTGGGCAGCCCTCCGATGTGAACTCGGCGGGCATCATCGTCGGCTCGGTGCGCGTCGAGAACGAGCCCGGTCCGTATGTGCCGGTCATCTGGCAGACCTCGAGCTCCGCCCCGACTCCGCTTCCGACCGTGAACGGCGGCTACGCGGTCGCCATCAACTCGAACGGCGACATCGTCGGCACCGAGTTCCAGGTCTCCGGCGTCTACGGCATCCCGGTCCTCTGGTCGAACGGCGAGCGCATCGAGCTTCCCGACCTTGGCGAGGGCGGCTACGCGAACGACATCAACGAGGCCGGCGTGATCATCGGAAATGTGATCAGCAAGGGCCAGTACCGCGCCGCGCGCTGGGTCAACCGCGAGCTCGAGCTGCTTCCGCTGCCCGAGTTCGAGACCGACGACGGCGTGATCTGGAGCTTCGCGAACACCATCAACTCCGCCGGCGTGATCAGCGGCACGATTCAGGCCCCGATCGGCACTCCGTCGGCCGCGCTGCGCTGGGATTCGGAAGGCGTCGAGTTCGTCCAGAGCGAAGGTCTCGAGACGAAGGGCATTTCCGTCGACAACCTCGGTGGAATCCTCATCAACGGCTACTTCGATGGTGGCGTGAGCCGCGCCCCCGCGGTCGTGCAGGACAACGGCACGGTCAATGTGCTTCAGATCCCGGCCGAGCTCTTTGGCGGCGCCTCTGGCCTCGCGATGGGCCGCAACGGCATCGTGGCCGGCTACTACTACGCCTCGGGCGACAGTGGCTTCCAGATCAAGGCCGTCGCGTGGCCGAACGGCGTGTTCACCCCGCTCGAAATGCCCGCTGGCCAGCGCTACGCCTTCCCGGGCGCCGTCGGCATGAACGGCATGGTGTTTGGTTCGGCGACCGATGGCCAGACCGGCCGCTCGGTGCCTGGATTCTGGCAGCTCGACATCGAGGGATCCACCCCTCCGCTCGACGCCGGTCAGCGGCGCACGCGGGCAGACCGTCCAGCTCGCCGCCGAAAGCGTCCGCAACTCGGGTGCGAATGTCGGCTACAGCGTGGCGGCCCGCGTCAACGGCGCGATCGTCGGCCAGTCGGTCACGAACTCGCAGGGCAAGGCGACCGTCAGCTTCACGATCCCGCAGTCCGCGACCGGCAGCCAGCTCACCGTCCAGTTCAAGGACGAGACCGGCGCCACCACGACGACCGTGATCCAGATCGAGTCCGCCTGCGCGGCGGCCGACCTCAACTGCGACACCCGCGTCAACGCGCAGGATCTCGCCGCTCTGCTCTCGGCCTGGGGCCAGACTGGCGCAGCCGACCTGAACCGCGACGGTTCGGTCAACGCTCCCGACCTCGCGGTGCTCCTCTCGGGCTGGACGGGCTGATCCGTCCCGCCGCGAGCGATCGCGACGACAAGTTGTTCTCCTCTTCGAAGGCGCCCCGGTCACTCGGGGCGCCTTCTTTCGTGCTGACACTGTGGCAGCGCCGATTTCTCATGCGGTCCGAAGGGCCTGGCCGATCGTCGCGCGGGTCCAGCCCGCGCAAGGCCGGTCGAGCAAAGGAACTTCACGCATGTGGCTTGTGATTCGCTTGCTCATCGCCATCGGCGCGGTCGTCGTCCGGTTTCTCTCGCCGAGCTGGCGCGGCAAGCCCACCGGTGAGGCGGGCGGCCGTCCGACCTACCAGTCCGTCTCGAAGACGAAGAAGGGCGCGGTCACCGGATTCCGCCTCGGCATCGAGCTCGACACTGGACTCGTCTTCGACTTCCACGAGGAGTCGGAGAGCGATCGCTTCTTCAAGTGGCTCGGGGTCTCCGACGAGCTCCAGACGGGCGACGAGGCGTTCGACCGCAGGATCTATGTCGCGTGCGACCACCTCGGCCTGCACGACCTGCTGCGCAGCGAGCCTCGCGCGCGGGCCGCGATCATGGCGCTGTTCGCCGCAGGTTTCGCGCGCATCCGCTCCGACGGCAAGGTGCTCTGGATGCGGAGGGCTTCGGAGAAGGAGCCGGCCGCGGAGGACTTCGCGCCGCTCGTCGAGCTCGCCGAGTCGCTCTCCTGCCTCGAGCGTCGCGATGGATTCCGCGTGCACATGCCGCGCCCGTTCGCGCTCCGCTTCGTGGTCGTGGAGGCGGTCGTCTGGTCGATCTTCGGCTACGCCGCTTCGTCGTGGATCTCGCTCACCTACGACTTCGGCTGGAGCTACTTCGAGTTCGGGCGATTGCTCTGGCTCGGCGGGCTCTCGGCGGCCGCGCTGATCGCGGTGATCCTCTGCCTGATCGTGCTCTTCCTCCGCGGCTCGTCGCGCGGGCACCGGATCGTGGTCGAGAGCGGGGTGCTGCTCGTGCTCGCGCTGCCCGTCGCGGGCGTCTCGATCGTCTCCGACATCAACTCGCACTCGCAGGGGGATGCGCCGATCTCGGTCGAGAGCGAGATCATGTCGAAGCGCAAGGTCACGCGAAGGACGAGGCGCAGCACGACGACCGACTACTACATCAATCTCGCGCCGCCGAAGACGCGCCCGATCGGGTTCGATGCGCCGCTCAGCGTGCAGGTTGGATACGGCGACTTCAAGGCCGCCGAGCCAACGGGAACCCTGCGCATGCAGATCGAGCCTGGCGCGCTCGGGATTCCGTGGATCGCGGATCGCACGGTCCTTCCGCCGCCGCCGCCGACCCAGTGACGCTCAGTGCGTGCGCTTCGCGCGCAGGCCGTCGATGCTGTAGTGGCCCGCGCCCGTCAGCATGAGCACCGCGAATCCGACGAGGTAGAGGAGCGCGAGCTCCTTCTCCGCGAGCGGATCGCTCCAGTGCACCATGAACGCCGCCACCGCCATCGTGGCTGCGGCGGGGATCGCGGCCCAGCGGGTGAACAGTCCGACGATCAGAAGCGCGGGCGCCACGACCTCGCCGAGGACGGCAAGCGAGAGCGACGCGGTCGCGCCGATCCCGATCGGGTCGGGGAACTGGATCTCGCCGCCGGCGAAGAGCTTCTCGGCCTTCGGGATGCCGTGCGTCAGCATGAGCCCTGCCATGCCGAGGCGAAGGAAGAGGAGGCCGAGGTCGTTCAGGTTGCGCGAGAGGTTGTCGGAGAGTGCGGACATCAGGGCAGCGTACCGCATCCACAAACGGTGCTGGCGCAGCGGAGTTTCGCTATACTTGCATCATGGCACAAGTACGCAAGCAATTGTCCGCCACCCGTCGGCCGAGGACCCCGCGTCAGGCGGCCGCCTGCTGCCGGCCCGTCGACGACCTGCTCGAGCCCGCGCTGTTCAAGGCGCTTGGCGATCCGACGCGCGTGCGGCTGCTTGCGTGCGTCGCCAAGTGCGGCCGCGCCTGCTCGGTGAGCGAGGTCGCGGAGTGCTGCTCGGTCGATCTCTCGGTGGTGTCGCGGCACCTGCAGGCGCTCGCGCGCGCGGGCCTCATCGAGCCCTCGCGCAGCGGCCGCACCGTGAGCTATGCGGTGCGCTACTCCGAGGTCGTTGCCAAGTTCCGCGCGCTCGCCGATGCGATTCAGGAGTGCGCGCCCGAGAAGAGCCCTTGCTGCGAAGGAGGTCGCCATGGCTGCTGCTGATCGAAGGATGCGCGTGATGTTCCTCTGCACCGGAAACTCGTGCCGGAGCCAGATGGCCGAGGGCTGGGCGCGCGCGCTCAAGTCGCGCGAGATCGAGGCGCTTTCGGCGGGCACGAATCCGCACGGGCTCAATCCGCTCGCCGTGCGCGCGATGCGCGAGGCGGGCGTCGACATCTCGGGCCACGCGTCGAAGCGGCCGGAAGATATCGGTGTTCCATTCGATGTGGTGGTGACCGTGTGCGATTCGGCGCACGAGTCGTGCCCCGTGTTTCCCGGCGCGCGCGTCGTGCATGTCGGGTTCGACGACCCGCCGCGGCTTGCGAAGGGCGCGGCGAACGACGACGAGGCGATGCCGCACTACCGCCGCGTGCGCGACGAGATCCGCGCGTTCATCGAGCGGCTGCCGGGGGCGCTTGAGGAGCGCGGAGCCGCGAAGTCCGTCGACGACGACGCCCTGCGCAGCCAGGTGCGCGAGGGCTACGCGGGAATCGCGCGCGCCGGCGGCTGGAGCGCCGCGCAGATCGGCGTCGACGCTCAGTCCTGCTGTGCCCAGTCCTGCTGCACACCGGGAGGCGGCTGCTGCGGCCCCGCGACCTTCACGCCCGACCAGCTCGCGCAGGCGATCGGCTACTCGCAGCGCGAGCTGTCGTTCGCGCCTGAGGGCGCGAACATGGGCCTTTCCTGCGGAAATCCGACCGCGATCGCGTCGCTGTGCGCGGGCGAGACCGTGCTCGACCTCGGCGCGGGCGGCGGCTTCGACTGCTTC
>CAIXEV010000362.1 GCA_903918555.1 uncultured bacterium
GGATGCGGGTGACGAGACGCTCGCCGTCGAAGAACGCGACGAAGTTGCCGATCGTCTGCGAACTCCACAGAAGCGCGCCGCCGAGGACGCCGCAGCACGGGATGACATTGAGAAGGAGCGCACCCGTCGAATAGGCCGCGATCTCGTAGCCGCGCGCAAATCCAATCGGTTCGCCCTTGCGCGGGAGCCCTGCGCACAGCGCCCCGGGGATCGCCACGAACATCGCGGTCGCGACCACGGCGCCGGCAAGCACGGCAACCGCCAGCATCGCGTCGTAGACATCGATGCCCGCAAGCGACCGGTTGCCGAAGACGAGCTCAGCCAAGCCGGTCGCAAGTCCCCCCGCCGCGTAGGCAATCGAGGCGTTCATGAGCACGAAGCCCGCCGCGCGCAGCGGCTGCGGGGACCGGACGAGCCGCTGCGCGATGCCCGCGCGGAACGAGAGCGAGAGGTTCGCGGTGCGCGACCATCGGCGGAACAAGCCGAGGTCGGTCGGCTCGAGCCACGGAAGGTCGCGCAGCTGCATCGCCTCGAACTCGCGCTCCATGTCGTGCGCGCGGACGACGCAGCGCTCCATCGTGAGATGCGCGCCGCAGCCGATGCAGTCGAAATCCGCCGGCTCGAGGTGGCCGCGCTCGCTCGTGCCGTAGTAGGCCTTGTCGCACTGCAAGCAGCAGAACTTCACCTTGCCGCGCGCGAACTCGAAGTCGGCGAGGGCGTACGGCGCGCCGCATTCGCTGCACTTCCGCTCCGTGCCCTCTGGCGGCACGGGTTGGTTCCAGAGCGCGTGGTCGCAGTGCTTGCAGCGCATGTCAGGAGAGAATCAGGATCACGAAGCCCGCGCCGATCGGAATCAGGAATCCCACGATCGTCGCGATGCCGACGAGCATGCGCGTGCCTTCGGGCCGCGCGCTCGCGATCGCGATCGCCGCCGAGATGAACCACCAGAAGACGATGGGCGCGCCGTAGAGCGGCACGGCCGCGACGAGGAGCGGGCCGGACGAGTAGCAGGCGATCTCGACATCGCGCGAGAACGCCGGCGAGTTCTCGCCCGAGGCGAGCCGCGCCCCGACCACGGCCATCAACGCCAGCACGATCGCCGCGAGAGGCGCACCGAGCAGAAGCGCGCCGAACATCGACAGGATCTCGAGGACGGGCGGGCCTCCGCCGCCGGGGCCCATCGTCGTCGCGATGCCGCCGAACACTCCGCAGCAGCAGATGAATGGCGACATGCAGACCCACGACTGCACGGTGAGGTAGCCGAGCGCCGCCAGCACGCGCCCCCGCCCCGGGAGCCGCGACACGATCCTCTGCGGCTCGGCGACGCCGAGGAGCGTGGTGCCGAACCAGCGCGAAAGCGGGTTGCCCGCCTCGAGCCACGGAATCCCCCGCTGGACCACCGCCTTCGACTCGTCCGCCACCCCGTCGGGGCGCAGCACGCATTCGTCCATGTGGATGAAGTGGCGGCAGCTCGGGCACTCGAAGGCGATCGGCTCGAGATGCCCGCGCGGCGAGGTGCCGTAGTAGCCCGTGTCGCAGTGCGGGCAGCAGAAGCGAACCTTGCCGCGCACGAAGTCGAAGTCGCCCGGCTTGTACGCCGCGCCGCACTCGCTGCAGCATCGATCTCCCCCGCCCGCCGCGGGCGGCTGCTGCCAGAGGATCGACTCGCATTGCTTGCAGCGCATGGGAGCTGGTTCCGCCGCACCGCCGCGCGATTGCGGCGGTTCCCGCGGGACTTCAATTTTCAGGGGCGTTCGACGCGACGCGCGACTTGAACTCGGCGACGAGACGGCGGGTGGAAGGCCCCACCTTGCCCTCGCTGATCATGCGGCCGTCGATCGAGCTCACGCCGATCACCTCGGCGGCCGTGCCCGTGAGGAAGATCTCGTCGGCCGTGAAGAGGTCGTCGAGGCGGATGGTGCGCTCGGCGACATCGAATCCGCAGGCGGGGGCGATCTCGTTCATCACGAAGAGGCGCGTGACGCCGTTCAGGAGGCCCGCCGACACGGGCGGCGTGACGATGCGCGAGCCGCGCACGAGGAAGATGTTGTCTCCCGTGCACTCGCAGACCTCGCCGTCGGTGTTGAGCATGATCGCCTCGTGGACGCCGGCTTCGATCGCCTCGACCTTGGCGAGGATGTTGTTCAGGTAGTTGAGGCTCTTGATCGACGGATCAAGGCACTCGACGGGGATGCGCGGACGCTTGGCGACGATGACGGGCATGCCGTTGTCGTACATCTCGGGCGGGTAGAGCGAGATGCGGTCGACGATGACGATCGTGGCCGGCTTCGGGCAGGTGAACGGGCTGAGGCCGAGCGGCCCGGCGCCGCGCGTCACCACGAGGCGGATGTACGCGTCCTTCATGTTGGTGGCGGCGACCGTCTCGCGCACCGCCTGCTCGATCTCGCGGATCGTGTAGTGGAGCGTGAGGTGGATCGCGTGCGCGCTCGCGGCAAGGCGCTCGAGGTGGCTCTTCAGCTTGAAGATCCGGCCGTTGTAGACGCGGATTCCCTCGAAGACGCCGTCTCCGTAGAGGAGCCCGTGGTCGTACACGGAAACCATGGCGTGCTGCTTGTCAACGAGATGTCCATCGAGCCAAACTTTCATGAAACCTCCGCGGGCGCGCAGTGTAGCGGGTGCGGAATCGCGAGGATTTCACAGGGTCGGGAAGGCCGGCGGAACCGCCGCGCCAAGCGCGGCGCGCTGTCGTGGACTCGAAGGGTTGCGCTAGCACTGCTTCCTCGCTTTGCTCGGAAGCACGTGGCACCCGCCGCTCCGCGGCGGCGATTTCCGCCCGCATGTCACATGACGACGCCGGCCCCTGGCCGGCGGGCGCTCAATGCTGCTTGCGCAGCGGCGCGGACAGGATCCCCAGCTGCTCGCGGTACTTCACCACGGTGCGGCGGGCGATCGTGACGCCCTTTCTCTCGAGCGCCTCGGCGATCTCGCGGTCGGACAGCGGCTTCGCCTTGTCCTCCGCGTCGACGACCTCCTGCACGAGCGCCTGCACGGCGTTCCAGCTCATCTCCTCGCCGTCGGCGTTCTCGGTGCCGAGCGAGAAGAAGGTCCGAAGCGCCACGAGGCCGCGCGGCGTCTGCATCCACTTCTCGCTCACCGCGCGCGAGACGGTCGCGACATGGATGCCGAGCATCTCGGCGACCTCGACCATCGGCATCGGCTTGAGGTGCGACGGCCCCTGCTCGAACCACTCGCGCTGTCGCGCGAGCACGACCTTCACGACGCGCATGAGCGTGGTGTTGCGCTGCTCGACGGCCTCGATCACGCTGCGCGCGGCGCGCACGCTCTCGGTGACGAACGCGCGCGCCTTCGCGTCGAGGTCGATCTCCTTGAGCATCGCTTCGTAGTCGCCCGAGACGCGGACGCGCGGCATGAGCTCCTCGGCGAGGCGCGCGGTGTAGTCGCCCGACTCGGGGTCGTACTCGACGATGACATCGGGGATGATCGCGGTCGACTCGGGCGGCACGAGCTCGCGGCCGGGGTTCGGATCGAGCCGCTTGAGGCACGCGCGGGCGCGGTCGACGCGGTCGTTCGGCCAGCCCGTCTGCTCGCGGATCTTCGGGATGCGGTTGCCGAGAAGGTCGTCGTAGTGGCGGTCGAGGAGCTCGATCGCGTCGGACCAGGCCTCGGCGCCGTCGAGATCGGTCTCCTCGTCGAGCTTGCAGCGCGCCTCGATGAGAAGCGCCTCGCGCACGCTGCGGCCGCCGATACCCTTGGGCTCGACCTCCTTCTGGAGACGCAGAAGCGCGGCTTCCAGCGTGGCGAGCGACCAGTCGCAGCCCGGAAGGCTCGAGCTCTGCTCGCGCACCGTCTCGAGCGGGGTCGTCATCAGCCCGTCGTCGTCGATGTACTCGATGAGCCGCGCGCCGGCGACGCGCATTGCGGGGTCGACGACTCCTGCGAAACTCCACTGTTCCTGCAGTTCCTCGGCGAGGCTGCGGCCGCGCGAGGGCGCATTCGCCATCGCGTCCATCTTCGGGTCGCGGTCGCGGTTGTCGCGCACCGCGCGGCGGCCGTCGAGCTCGGAGTTCCACTGGTCGCCGTACTGCCGCTCGAGCCGGCGCAGGCGCTCGAACTCGGTGGCGCCGTGGCCGTCGGTCGTCTCGCCGCGGCGCTCGGGGCGCTCGCGGAGCTCGTCGCCGCCGCCCGGCATCACGAGTTCAAGCGCGACATTCTTCTCGACTTCCTGCTCGAGCCTCTCGGTGAGCTCCATCGAGTTCAGCTGCAGGATCTCAGCGGACTGAATCAGCTTCGGCGACAGACCCATGGTCTGGCCGAGCTTCATGCCCTGCGAGGTTTCGAAACGCATTCCTGCCATCGGGAGCGGATCCTCCGCCGTCTGCGTGCCTGACAAGCCGATCATCCTGACCGGCCACCGATCCTATCGGCGCAACCGCGAGGAGAAGGCGACCCCTCGGGAGGGATTTTCGCCTTTCAGGTCGATTTCGGGACAGTCTGGCACGGGATTTGACCGGCCACCGCTCACAAGCACCAGAGGAAGCGGCCGCTCACAAGCACCGGAGGAAGCGGCCGCTCACAAGCACCAGAGGGAGCGGCCGCAGCCGCGACCGCTCAAGTACGGAAGCGGCCGCAGCCGCGACCGCTAAAGACTCGTCCGGCCCTTGAGTGCATCGCCGATCACCGCCGGATTCGCAAACTCAAGTTGCGAGCCGCTCGGAAGGCCGCGGGCGAGGCGCGTCGAACGGACGCCGCGCTCCCCTGCCTCTCGCGCGATCCAGAGCGCGGTCGTGTCGCCCTCGAGGTCGGGGTTCAGGCCGAGGATGATCTCGCTCACCGCCACGCCGCGCGCGTTTGCCTCGGGGTGCTCGAGGCGCTTGATGAGCGCGTCGACCGTGATCGCCTCGGGGCCGACGCCGCCGAGCGGGTCGAGGCGACCGAGCAGAACATGGTAAACGCCGCGGAAGAGGCCGGTCTTCTCCATCACGAGGAGATCCTTCGGCTGCTCGACCACGAGCACGGTCGACGCGTCGCGGCGCGGGTCGGCGCAGATCGGACACGGGTCGCTGTCGGCGAGGCTCCAGCACACGCCGCAGTGCTTGACCTTCTTCTTCACTTCCTCGACCGCGCGCGCGAGTTCGAGCGCCTCGGCGGGCGACTGCCGCAGCACATGGAACGCAAGCCGCTCGGCGCTGCGCCGGCCGATGCCGGGCATGCCGGCGAAGGCGTCGATCAGGCGCCGCACAGACTCTGGATAGGCCGCGTTCGACATGCGTCGCTCCGTTCAATCGTGCAGGTTGGTCAGGTGAGCCGCTCGAGGATCGCCGGCGGCAGGTCGATGCCGCTCTCGCGCGCGGCCTTGCTGAGTTCTTCGGCGAGCTTCGCGCGCGCCTTCGTCAGCGCGTCGTTCACGGCTTCCGCGATCAGGCGGTTCGCGTAGCTCTGGTCCGACGCGGAACCGTTCGCGATGCCGCGGAAGACGCTCGGGTCGAGCGTGACGGTGTCGATGCGGATGTCGCAAAACGCGACGGCCTTGACCGCCCCACCGCCCGCGCTTCCCTCGACCTTGGTGGTCGCGAGCCGTGCGCGGACCTCCTCGACGAGGCCCTGCATCTTGGGAAGATCCTTCAGCATTCCCGCGAGCTGGCCCGCGGCCTTGAGTTTGTCGAACAACGCATGCTCCTCGCGGATTTCCGCGTAAAACCTCACTCAGCCGGCTCGTCGCCCTCGGCACCCGACGGCGACGCCGCGTCGGCATCCTGCTCGACCGGCGCGCTGCGCCGCGTCACGGAAACGATCGACGCATCGAACAGTTCGGCCGCGCGACGCACGAGCGGGTCGGCGCGGACCTCCGCGTCATCGGCCGAGAGCGACCGCGGCGGCGGCGCGACGCCCGGCGTCTCGCGCGCCTCGAGCGTGACACGCACCGGTCGCCCTGCAGCCCGCGACACGAGCGTGCGCACGGGATCGGGATTGGTGACGAGGTAACGACCGCCGCCATCGGCGCGCACCGCGACACGCGCTGCGTCGCCCGCGAACGAAAGCACCTCGATCTGCGATGAAAGCGCGTGGTCGCGCGGGCTCTTCTCGGCGATGTCGGCGAGGCGGGACAGCAGGTCCGCGAGATCCCTCGCGGATTCCTTCGCGGGTTCCTTCGCTGGTTCCTTCGCGGGTTCCTTCGCTGTTTCTCTGACGGCTTCCTTCGCGGGTTCCCGCGCCGAATCCCTCACGGGCTCGCGCTCCACCGCGGTCGCAGCGGCCGGAAGCGATTTCGGCTCGACCGCCGGAGCGGAGACGCGCTCGGGCTGCCTCTCGGTGACGCGAGGCGCGGGGCTCACCCCCGCAGCGTTTCGCGCCGCGGGGTCACCTGCTTTTTTTGGGTCGGTTCCCGTGCCACTCGCTCCGCCGCCCGCAAGCATCGCCGCGCCCGCCGCGAAGCGCGACGCAAGCGACAGCCGCGCGAGGCACGCGTCGTACAGCGCCCGCGGCGCGCTCGAGGAGCGCGCGTTGCGCCCGGTCGCGTCGCAGAGCGCGATCGCATGCGCTGCAAAGGCCGCATCGGTCGACGCCGCGATCGCCATCACCCGCTCGCGCATCGACTGCGCGACCTCGAGGAGGTCGTCGGCGTCCTTGGTGCCCGCGGTCGCAGCGGCAACGAGGATCCAGCGGAAACGCTCGGCGAGGAGCTCGAGCGCCTGCTCGACGCCGCTTCCACGCTCGAGGAGGCGCGCGCCGTGGCGCAGCGCATCGGCGGTGCGCTCGGACACGCACGCATCGATGATGTCGAGCAGGATCTCGTCGTCGGGCAGGCCGAAGACCTGCTCGAGCACCGCGGCGTCGACGCGGCCGGTCGAGGCCGCGAGCAGCCGGTCGAGCAGCGACAGTCCGTCGCGCATCGAGCCGTTCGCGAGGCGCGCGACCGAGAGCAGCACATCCTCGGTGACCTCGATGCCCTCGCCCTTGGCGACGGCGCCGAGGTGGCCCGCGATCTGCTTGGGGGGGATGTTGCGGAAATCGAAGCGCTGGCAGCGCGACTGGATCGTCTGCGGGACCTTGTGCGGCTCGGTGGTGCACAGGATGAACTTCACATGCGACGGCGGCTCCTCCATGGTCTTGAGCAGCGCGTTGAACGCCGGCGTCGTGAGCATGTGGACTTCGTCGATGATGTAGATGCGGTACTTGCCGCGCGTGGGCGCGAGGCCGGCGCCCGCGATCAGGTCGCGCGCGTCGTCGATGCCGCGGTTCGAGGCGCCGTCGATCTCGATGACATCGAGGTCCTCGCCGCGCAGGATGGCGTCGCCGATGGCCTCCGACTGGCTGAGCGCGCTGTCGCGGTTGAGGGCGCGGGCGAAGATGCGCGCCATGGAGGTCTTGCCCACGCCGCGGGTGCCGCAGAAGAGGTAGGCGTGGGCGGTGCGCCCCGTACTGATGGCGTTCTGGAGCGTGCGGGCGATGGGCTCCTGGCCCACGACCTCGCCGAAGTCGCGCGAGCGGTAGCGGCGCGCGAGGACGGTGTACGGCTTCGCCGCCACCTCGATCTCGCCCGCAGCGGAGGAGTTCGCGCTGGGGGATGTCGCGCCTTTCTTCGCCATCGGTCTCGCCTCTCGCCTGATGCACAACTCGGAGCCGCGGAAGACGGCCAGGCGACCGTCGGCTCGGACCGAAACGCTTATGGCTGCTGCGGTCAAGCCCTGACCAGGTTCACGGCCGACCCGCCCGCCGGGCCCGGCCGTCTTCTGCGGCTCCGAGAGAGGGAATGGTAGCGAACTCCCCCTCTTCGCGTCACCGTAGAATCGCGGCATGAGCGCGCACCCCGCCGATCCGAACGCCGAACCCCGCGCCGACGCGGCCGCCCCCGTGGCGCGCGTCCCCGCCCAGGCGCAGGGCACACGCCTGATCCTGCTGGTGGCACGGCTCCTGTTCATGGCGCTGGTGCTCGCGACGCCCGCCATCGTGATCGCGAGCCGCGACAACTCGCTCGAACCGATCGGCTACCCCACCATCCTCGGCCTCACGCTGGCGACGGGCGCGCTCGGTCTCGTCGTGGTGGCGATCGACGCGGTCACGCCCAACAAGCGGCTGGCGTCGATCTTCGGCATCTACTTCGGCATCTGCCTCGGCCTCGTGGGCGCCTACGCCATCGGCTCGGTGCTCAACCTGATCATCGAGTCGTGGAGCCTCAAGGGCTCGACGGCGGAGCTCTACCTCAACCTCGCCAAGATCGCGATCGGGCTCATCCTCTGCTACATCGCGGTGTCGGTGGTCATGACCACCAAGGACGACTTCCGCCTGGTGATTCCCTACGTGGAGTTCGCCAAGCAGAACCGCGGCGTGCGGCCCATGCTGCTCGACACGAGCGCGATCGTGGACGGACGCATCCTCGACATGGCCGAATCCGGCGTGCTCGACGCACCCTTCGTGGTCATCCAGCCCACGCTCAACGAGTTGCAGAAGCTGAGCGACAGCTCCGACAAGGGGCGGCGCGCGCGCGGCCGGCGCGGGCTCGACATGATCGCGCGGCTGCAGGCGAGCCCGCGGCTGAGCACCTCGATCGAGGACGCTCCCGTCGACAACCTCGAGGTCGACCGGGCGCTGGTGGAGGTGGCCAAGATCCGCGGCTACCGCCTGCTCACGACCGATGCGGGGCTGGCCAAGGTCGCGGAGATCGCGGGCGTGTCGGCGATCAACGTGAACCGCGTGGCGGGAGCGATGCGGGCACAGGTGATCGCGGGCGACCGCGTGGAGGTCGAGCTCAGTCGTATCGGCGAGAATCCGTCGCAGGGCGTTGGCCATCTCCCCGACGGCACCATGGTGGTGATCGAGGGCGGCGCGGAGCGCATCGGCGAAGTGGTTGCTGCGAGCGTGACCAACACGCTCACCACGAACGCGGGGCGCCTGATCTTCGCACGGCTCGAGGAGCTCGCGCCCGACCCGGGCTCGCCCGAGAGCATGGCCGCCCGCGCCACGGGCCAACCACGCCACCGCGACGGCGACGGCCGCAGCGGCTCGGGCCGCAACCCGCGCCGCTAGACGCGCGGCTCTCTCAGCGCCCGAGCACCAGCAGCTGGTTGATCAGCTCGTCGGTGGTGGTGATCACGCGGCTCGCGGCCGAGTAGCCCGTGCTCGCGAGGATCATGTTGATGAACTCCTGCGAGAGGTCGACGTTCGACAGTTCGAGCGCGCCTCCGACGAGGCGGCCCGTGCCGAAGTCGCGCGGCTTGGCGACGAGCGGCGTGCCCGAGTTCGGACCCGTGCGGAACAGGTTGTCGCCGGCGTCGACGAGGCCCTCGGGATTGGAGAACTTGGCCAGCGCCACGAGTCCGATGGTGCGGGTGAGGCCGTTGGTGAACGATCCCGAGATGCGGCCGTCCTCGCCGATGGAGAAGTTCGACAGCGTGCCGATCGGCGAGCCGTCCTGGAACACCGCGGCGAGGTTCGACGCGCTGTCGGTGAGGCTCGAGACCGCATCGGTGCCCGAGTTGAAGTCCATGTTGACCGTGAGCGGGCTGACCGCGCCGTTGGTGCGGGTGATCGAGAAGCTCTGGTTGGTGGCGTTGGTGAAGCGGCCGGTGGCGTCGAAGGTCACCTCGCCGAGGCCGATCAGCCGCGACACGGCGTCGTTGTCGTTCGACTCAGCCACGAACTGCCAGGTGGTGCCGCCCGAGGCGCTCGTCTGCTGCAGCGTGAAGGTGAGGTCGATGGTGAGCGGCGTGCCCAGCGAGTCGTAGACCACGAAGCTGGTGCGCACGCTCTCGCCGTTGGCGGAGCCGCTCTTCTGCAGCACGAGCGGCTGGCCGCTGCCGGCACCGGGCGTGTTGATCACGAAGTCGGCGGTCTCGAGGGCGAGGTCCTGCACGGTGCCCTCGTTGCCGGTGATGACCAGCTGGCCTCCGGCGTTGATGGTCACGTTGCCGCCGAGGTTGGAGGAACTGCCCACGCCCGAGTTGTCGAGGCCGAGCACATCCTCGAGGAAGTCGGTGAAGTCGCCGAGGGTGGCGCCGTTGGCATCGGCCCCCGCCACGGAGGTGGCGCTGAAGGCAAACGTCTTGCTGCCGAGGTCCTTGCCGCCCTTCTCCACGCCCGAGATGGTGATCGACTTCGGGTTGGTCGAGGAGTCGAAGGCGAGCACGGAGCCGCCCGCGCCGTCCGACATGTAGATGTCGGTGGAGGTGATGTCGGTGCTGGCGCCGACGGGGATGGTGAGCGCGGCGTCGGTGAA
>CAIXEV010000363.1 GCA_903918555.1 uncultured bacterium
CCTGAAGAACCCCGTGCGCGAGGCGTAGGCGCAGCGGCTGCTTGCGGCTCAATCACGAGCTTTCAATCACGAGGCACGGGATCGTGCCCATGTCCGCCCCAGGGCTGGCAGCGGCCGAGGCGGCGCAGCGTGAGCGCGAGGCCGCGCCGCGCGCCGTGGCGCTCGAACGCCTCGATCGAGTAGTACGAGCAGCTCGGCGAGAAGCGGCAGTGGCCGCCGAGCAGCGGGCCGAGCGTGCGCTGGTAGCCGCGCACGCCGAGGATGAAGAAGCGCGCGGCGAGGGACGGGCGCGCGATGTCGCCGCCTGTCATGGCGAGTCCTCTGAGCGCTGATCGGGCTGGTCGCCGCGTCGCGCGGCGCGCTTGCGCCAGACGCCGTGCACATGCTCGATCGCCGCGAGGAGATGCCGCTCGTACTCGGCAAGCGGCAGTTCCTCGTGCGGCCGGACCACGAGCACGAGGTCGTAGGGCGCGGGCGCGATCTTCGGGTGCGACGCCTGGGTGAGGCGGAAGGCCTCGCGCATCATCCGCTTGAGGCGGTTTCGGCGCGAAGCGATGCCGACGCGGCGTCCGATCGAGATGCCCACGCGGGTCTCGGGCGCGGTCGATGGCGCGGCGTGCAGCGTGAACGCCGGGCACTCGGCGCGCACCCGGGCGTCGAGGATCGCCTTGAAGACGCCGTTGCCGCTCAGGCGGCGCGAGCGGGGGAAGCGGAGTCGCTGCGCGCTCATCGATCCTGCTCCATGTGGCGGCGCCACGCGCGCATGACGCGTCCGCGGGTGAGCACGCCGATGATCTCGCCGTTGTCGCCGCGCACGGGCAGCGGTCCGCGTTCGATCCGATCGAGCGCATGGTCGAGCGGCAGGTCGCGGTCGATCGCGCGGATGCCGGTGCGCGCGATGTCGCGCACCTGGAGAAGCGGCAGCGCCTCGCGGTTCACGAGCGCGATGCGGAGGTCGCGCGCGCCGATCATGCCCTCGAGCGCACCGGATTCGTCGAGCACCACGAACTCCTCGCTGCCGCGCGCGAGCTCGATGAGCGAGCTTGCCGGCGCGGACCCGCGCACCGTCACCGCCTCGCGCAGCCGGACATCGCCGACGCGAAGCCGACGCAGCGCCGAGAGATCGGACGCCGAGCCAAGTCGCACGCCAAGCGCGGCAAGCTCGGCGGTGTAGAGGCTGTGGCGCTCGAGGAGGCGCGCGACGATCGTGCCAAGCGCCGCGACGAGGATCACCGGGAGCAGGATCGACGGCTCGCGCGAGAGCTCGTAGACGAGCATCGCACCTGCAAGCGGCGCGTGCGTGGTTCCCGCGACGAGCCCCGCCATGCCTGCGAGCGCAAGCCGCGCCGGGCCGACATCGGCGACGATCGGCACGAACTCTCCGAGGCTTCCGAAGGCGCCGCCCACGAGCGCGCCGATGAGAAGCGCAGGCGCGAAGAGGCCGCCGATGCCGCCGGAGCCGAGCGTCAGGCTCGTCGCCACGCACTTCACGACCGCGAGCCCGATGAGGAGCGCCGCGGCGACGAGCGCCGTCTCGCGCGTGTAGAACGAAGGCTCGAGCACCGCGCGTGCGACGGGATAGCCGTTCCCGTAGAAGGGTGGCAGCAGGCCCTCGCCGAAGCTCGGCATGTCCTTCGCGATCGCGACATGCAGGACGCCGAGGAGCGCGAGGATCGCCGCGCCCGTCGCGGGAAGCATCCAGCGCGCGATCCGCAGCTTCGCGAACGCGACCTCCGACGCCTGCAGCGTGCGCACGAAGAAGACGCTCGCGATGCCGCAGACGATGCCGAGCAACGCGAACGCGGGCGCCGTCGTGATCGTGAGGCCCTCGCCCGTGCCCTTGAAGAGTTCCGCGCCCACGCCGAAGAGAGGCTCGGGCGTTCCGATCAAGGTCTGCACCGTGGCCGCCGCGAACACCGCCGCGATCACGATCGGCGTGAAGGTGCGCAGCGAGAAGTCGCGCAGCAGCACCTCGAGCACGAAGAAGATGCCTGTGATCGGCGCGTTGAACACCGCAGCGATGCCGGCCGCGGCGCCGCAGCCGACGAGCGTGGTGGTGGTCTGCGGATCGGCGCGGAGGAATCGCGCGATGCTCGATCCGAGCGTGGCGCCGATCGTGACGATCGGCCCCTCCGGTCCCGCCGAACCGCCGCTCGAGATCGTGGCGGTCGAGCCAAGCCAGGTGCGCACCGCGAGGATCGGAGGGATCTGCGCGCGCTTGCGGTGGATCGCGTAGAGCACGCTTGAGACGCCGTGCGCGCGAAGCTTGACCTTGAAGATCGACTGGATCGCGCCGCACAGCAGCGCGCCGAGGACGGGCACGATCGCGACCGCGACCGGCACCTGGCTCGGGTTGTCGCGCGCCCATTCGATGGCGCCGTGCTCGAGCCACTGGATGGGTCGGATAAACGCGAGGGCGATCACCGCGAGGGCCATTCCCGTGAAGGCGGCCCAGAGGAGGAGTCGTCGGTCTCGAGTCAGCCCAACGCGCGAAAACGCCCGCGAGACCTGGCGTTGCGCGCGCAACCACCGGCCTGCCGGCGCGC
>CAIXEV010000364.1 GCA_903918555.1 uncultured bacterium
CCGGCTGGTTACGGTGGAGGTGGAGGAACCGGTGCGCGCGCGGCGTCGGCGGAAGCGCGATGTTCGGCAGGTTGACGCTGCCCGCGGTCGAGCCCGCGTTCACATGCTCGACGAGTCGGTTCGCGACGAAGACGCCGATCCCCTGCTGCGCCTCGGCGGTCGAGCCGCCGATGTGCGCGGTGAGGATCACATTCGGGATCCCGCGCAGCGGCGTGTCGAACGCCTCCTTGTTCGAGTTCGGCTCGGCGGGATAGACATCGACGGCGGCGCCGGCGAGGTGGCCGGCCTTGAGGCTCGCGGCGAGCGCCTCGAGGTCGACGATGTGGCCGCGCGCGAGGTTGAGGAGGTACGCGCCCGGCTTCATCTTGCGCAGCTCGCGCTCGCCGACGAGATGCGTGTTCTCGCGGCGGCCGTCGACATGGAGGCTGACGACATCGGACTTCGCGAGGAGTTCGCCGAGGTTCTTCGCGCGCCGCGCGTTGCCGAGCGGCATGACCTCGGCGATGTCGTGGTAGACGACCTGCATGCCCATCGCCTCGGCGAGCACCGAGAGCTGCGAGCCGATGTGGCCGTAGCCGATGATGCCGAGCGTCTTGCCGCGGACCTCGCTGCAGCCTTGCGCGCTCTTGCGCCAGCCGCCCGCGTGGAGGATGCGGTCGCTCTCGAGCGCGCGGCGCATGAGCATGACGATCTCGCCGATCGCGAGCTCGACCACGCTGCGCGTGTTCGAGTACGGCGCGTTGAACACCGCGACGCCGCGTGCGGCGGCGGCGGCGAGGTCGACCTGCTCGGTGCCGATGCAGAAGCAGCCGATCGTGAGGAGGCGGTCGGCGGAGGCGAGGGCGGCGGCCGTCACGCGCGTCTTCGAGCGGATGCCGAGGAGCGAGACGCCCTTGAGCGCGCGGGTGAGTTCGGCCTCGGGCAGCGCGTCGGAGATCGCCTCGACCTTGTAGCCTTCGTCCGCGAGCATGTTCGCGGCGTCGGCGTGGATGTTCTCGAGGAGGAGCGCGACCATGCGCGACTTCGGGAAGCTTGGGGCGCCGGGGAAGCCGTAGATCCAGAGGAGTTCGTCGACGCTGCGGACGACGCGGTCGGCGCGCGCGACGACATTCTCGCGCTCGATGTTCTCGCAGTAGGCGACGAACTCCTGCGCGGCGCCTTCGTCGCGGATCTCGCAGTCGGTCGCGCCGTCGCCGACGGCGACGACAGTGCCCGCGAGCTTCAGCGCGCGCACGGCGGCAGGCTTGCCCTTCGGCTTCGCGAGGTGGGATTCGGTGTCGTAGCCGACGACGGACTTGCCGTCCTTCGACCAGCGGAAGTCGTTGGCGATGACATGGTCGGCGGCGATGCCGAGCTCGGCGCAGACGGGCACGACATAGTCGCGGAAGCCAGAGCTGACGACATAGATGCGCGCGGCGTTGCGGCGGACGGCGGCCTTGTGGCGGCGGAAGCTCGGCGCGAGGCGCTTCTTGAGGAGCTTGACGGCCGCGTCGACATGCGCGCGCGTGATCGAGAGCTGGGAGAGGCGCCGGCGGAGGGATTCGTCGATCCCGATGCGGCCTTCCATGCCGTCGCGGGTGATGCCTTCGATCGCGAGGACCTTGGCGTCGCGGTCCGGGTCGTCGGCGAGCGCGAGCCGGGCGATCTCGTCGAGGCCCTCGGCGGCGACGATGGTCGAGTCGAAGTCGAGGATGAGGGTGGTCTCTGCGGCCGCCATGGAGCCGAACATATCGGCACTTGGACGGGCACAGGTTAGGGAAATACGCCAGCCCCGACAGGCGCCGCGGACAGGCGCACCCCCGACAGGCGCCCCCGACGGGCGCACGGCACGTGCCGCTCAGTGCCAGGCACTGCATGGCACGTGCCGTGCACCATGAACCACACCATGAACCAGCATCATGAACCGCTGCCGGAGCGAAGACCACCGCTCGACCGAAGGCCGCTTCGGCGTGGGTGCCAGGCACGTGCCAGTCAGTGCCAGGCACTGCACGGCACGTGCCGTGCACCGTTTGGCGCGCGGCGCGAGGGGCGCCTGGCCGGGCGCCGGCGCATCACGCCATGATCTTGGTCACCAGTTCGCCCTTCACATCGGTCAGGCGATAGTCGCGCCCCTGCGCGCGGTAGATCAGCTTCTTGTGATCGAGGCCGAGCAGGTGCAGCATCGTCGCGTGGAGGTCATGCACCTCGACCGGGTTCTCGACCACGTTGTACGAGTAGTCGTCGGTCTTTCCGTAGC
>CAIXEV010000365.1 GCA_903918555.1 uncultured bacterium
ACCCCGCAATGGCGCGAGGTCGAGCGGGCAACCCGTCCATCAGGCGATGAATCCCGCGCGGATGCGCTGATGCGTCCGCAAACGACCGCGGTCGCGTCAGGCGATCACGCCGGCTGCGACTGCGACGCCGACGCCGACCGCGCCCATCGCGAGCAGCGCCGCCGCACCGAGCGCGAAGAGGCAGCCGCGAGAGCCGCGAGAGCCGCGCGACCCGACCTTGCGGTAGCCGACCCCGGTGCCGGGAATCGACGCCTGCGTCGTCCGCCGTCCGCGCGCATCGACGCCCGTGCGGAAACCGCGGCCCCCCACCGACCAGCCGAGCCCGCTCTTCGAGAGGTTCAACCGAAACGGCCCGAGGCCAAGCGAACGACGGAAGTACCAGCCCATCGCGTTCCCCCGTGCATGCGCTTACTTCGCCAACGGCCGCACCCACACATTGCGGAAGCGCAGCGGGTCGCCGTGGTCCTGCAGGCCGATCGGAAGCGCCGGCTCGTGCGCGGAGTACTTCGCCTTCGCGGCGTGGGCGGTCGCGCCGAGGATCGGCGAGTTGTCCTGCACGAGCACGCCGTTGAAGAAGACCGTCATCGAGCCGGCCTTCTCGAGCGAGCCGTCGGACTTGAACGCCGGGGCGTGGAAGATCACGTCGTAGGTGTTCCACTGGCCGTTCGGGCGGCAGGCGTTCACGAGCGGCGGGTGCTGGCCGTACATCGCGCCGGCCATGCCGTCGACATAGGTCTGGTTCGGGTTCGAGCCGAGGATCTGCAGCTCGTAGCGGTCCATGAAGAACAGGCCGCTGTTGCAACCGCCCTGCCCCTTGCACTCGCGGTCGGCGGGGATCATCCACTCGATGTGAAGCTGGCATGAGCCGAAGCCATCCTTGGTGCGGATGTTGCCGCTGCCGGGCTTCACCTCGAAGTAGCCGTCCTTCACGAACCAGTCGGCGGTGCCGCCGTTACCCGTCCACTTGTCGAGGTTGGTGCCGTCGAAGAGGACGACCGCGTCGCTCGGCGCCTTGCTCGCCGGCGTCTCCACCATCGTCGGCTGCGGGCGGGCCATGTCGTGCACGCCCCACTCCTTCTTGTCCGCGGGCTTCGCGTCCTGCACAGGGGCCGCTGCGATGAGAAGCACCGCCGGAATGGCGACGAGGGCGGCGACGGACAGCACGGGGCAGAGCGGGCAAGAGCGCATGCGGGTTCTCCGTTTGGATTGGGAAGAGCGAGTGTTGTACCCGAGATCGCAGCGGAAGTCGCGCGTATCCTGCCGGCATGACCCCGGCCGACTTCAGCGAGCAACTCGTCGTCCGCCTGTCCCACACCGATGCAGCGGGCGTGATCTTCTATCCGAAGGTCTTCGAGCTCGAGCAGGAGCTGTTCGAACGCTGGCTCGAAGCCGGCGGATTCAGCCTCCGCGACATGCTCGAGCGGCGCCTCGCGCCCACGCCGATCGTGCACTGCGAGGCGGATTACCGACTGCCTGTCCGTGCGGGCGACAAGCTGACGGCGCAGCTCGCCGGCGTCGACATCGGACGCAGCGGCTACACCTTCCAGTGGACCTTCTCGCGCGGCAACGAGCCCGCGATCAGCGCACGCGTGAAGCGCGTGGCGATCGATCCGCGCGCAGGCGAGTCGATCGACCTGCCCGAGGCGTTCCGCCAGTGGCTGCTCGACACGCAGTCGCGCGTGGGCGCGCTCGGCTGACGGAATCGAGCTGCCCGCAGCACCTACAGCTCGTCGAACCGCTCGCCTGACGCGAGTCGCGTGGCGAGCGCTGCGCGGCTTGGCTTCATGCGCGCGGCCTCATCCGCGGGCATCGCGTAGATCGCGTCGGGCACGAGGTGGCGCTCGAGCGTCTCGCCGAGCAGCGCTGCGAGCGCGCGTGGCGGCCGCGAGACGAGGTCGACGAACGCGACCGGCCGCATCCCCCACTTCGCATCGGGAACACCGACCACGCACGCGGCGCGCACGAACGGCAGTTCGCAGAGCGCGCGCTCGATCGCCTCGGGATGGATGTTCTTGCCGCCCGAGATGAACATCGCGTCGAGGCGGCCGACGACATGCAGGCGGCCTTGCGCGTCGAGGAATCCGGCGTCGCGCGTCGCGAGCGGCCGCGCGAGCGGAACCAGCGCGCCGCCATCGTCCCGCGCGACGAACTCGCCGCGCGCGAGCATCGGGCCGTCGACGCGGATCTCGCCGCTCGCCGCATCGACCGTGATCGCCGCGCCCGGAAGCGGCGCGCCCGCGAGCGTGGCCGGGTCGCCCGCGGCGAGCGCGCCGGTCGCGACCTGCGAGCAGGTCTCCGTCAATCCGTAGGTCGCGTAGAGCGGAACGCCGCGCGCGATCGCGGCGTCGCGCAAGGCCTGCGCGCTCGGCCCGCCGCCGAGCATCACGGCCTTGAGCGACGGCGGGACAGGCGCGCGGTCCTCGAGCAACCGCGCGAGCTGCGCGGCGACGAGCGAGACATGCGTCGAGCCCTCGAGATCGCGCCACGCGCGCGGCTGTGCGCCGAAGCGCACGCCGCCGCCAAGCGTGCGCGCGCGCATCAGGATCATCACGCCGCCGACATGCGACGGCGCGAGCGACGCAAGCCACACATCGCCTGCGCCGAACGGAACGACCTGCGCGCCCGCGCGCGCGCTCGACTCCATCGCCTCGAGCGAGAGATCGATGAGCCGCGGCTCACCGCTCGAGCCGCTTGTCGGAAGGACGACGCCCGTCGCGGGTTCGCAGCGCACGGCGTCGATCCGCGCGAGGATGCGCGCGCGCGCCGCGGGCGGCAGCGACTTCGCAAGCGGCACGACGCGCGCGCCGCGGTCCCACGCGCGCTCGAAGTCGCCGCGCGGGTCGACGCCTGGCTCGACCTCGATCACGACGAACCCGCCGCGGTTCACGACCACGCCTCGAGAAACGGCGCGGGCAGCGGCTCACACGAGAGAAACCCTGCGACTGGAATCGCGGGCGCGCACGAATCCTCGGCCAGGAGCGACGCGGTTCCGAGCCCATGCGCGCAGCGGCCGTTCGGAAGCGATGCGGCGAGATGCGCGGCGAGGCGAAGCGCGTACGAACTTTCGTACGCGGTCGAGAGCACCGCGTGCGCGCCGCGCGCCTCGGCCTCGTGCGCGAGCGCCCGCACGCGCGCGAGCGGCCCGAGCGCCGACAGCCGCAGAACCCACGCGGCGACGCAGTCCGCGCGCGCGAGTTCGTCGCGCAGCGCGGCGGCGGCGGGCGATGTGTCAACGATGGTCTCGTCGAGCGCGACGGCGATGCCCGTGCGCGCCGAAAGCGCCGCAAGCCGCGACGGATCCTGCAGCGGATCCTCGAGGTACTCGAAGCGTTCGGCGTCGAACCCGTGGACGCGCGCGGCGCACTCGACCTCGGAAAGCATGCGGTTTCCGTCGAGGCGCAGGCGCGCGTCGGGCACAAGCTCGAGCACGCGGCCGATGAGCGCGCGATCCGCTTCCTCGCTCGCGCGGCCGATCTTCAGCTTCACCGAGCGGTGCGCGCGCAGCGTGTGCGCCACGGCGTCATCGATCTCGTCGACGCCGCCCGAGAAGAACGCAGCGACCGCGACCGGACCCGCCGCGCGCGTGCCAAAACCCTCCGCCGTCTCGACTGCGCACGAGGCCGCGAACGCCGCGCTCGGCGGCATCTCCTCGAACTCGATCTCGCCGTCCGACCAGCGCTCGATCGCCTCGATGGCGTCGTCGAGCCTCTCGCGGTGAAGCCCCGCGAGCGGTGCGCACTCGCCGAAACCAGCGTGCGGGCCATCGAACACGCGCACGAACGCGATCTCGCGCTCGCTGCAGCCGACGATCCGCCGCGCCGCAGCGCGCACGGGCAGCGACACGCGCAGGATCTCGACGCCCGCGAAATCGTCGCTCATCGGTTCCCCCAGTCGAAGGACATTCCCACAGCGAACGCGATGCCGTAGAGGTAGAGCGTCGCGCCGAACAAGGCGAGATTCATGTTGAGCGCCGCGCCGTCGCGGCCACGCGCGATCTGCACCGACGCAGGAATCAACGCGCAGACAAGCGACGCAAGCATGATGCCGCGCGGCAGGCCGTAGAACTCGGCCGCGACGATCGGCAGCGCGAGCGCGACCGCGTGCATGACGCAGATCAGCGAACGCGCGAAGCCCGCGCCAAACCGCACCGCCAGCGTCTTCTTGCCGTTCGCCGCGTCGCCCACGCGGTCGCGCAGGTTGTTGGTCGCGAGCAGGCAGACGGCGATCGCGCCGGGCGCGAGGCCGCAGGTGAGCGCCGTCTCGGTCCACGCGCCGTCGCACGCCGCGCGCGTGCCCGCGACGGCGAGCGGGCCAAAGAACGCGAACACGAAGATGTCGCCGAGCCCGCGATAGGCGAGCGACAAGGGCGGCGCCGTGTAGCCGACCGCGCAGATCGCGCCCGCGACGCCGATCGCCGCAAACGCGAGGCCCGCATGCCACGCGAGATACGCCGCGGGAATCGCGGCAAGCACGATCACCAGCACGAGCGCCACGCCCATCGCGCGCGGCGTGACGAGTCCGCTCGCGACCGCGCGCTGCGGCCCGAGCCGCTCGCCTGAATCGGTGCCGCGCAGGCCGTCGTAGAGATCGTTCGCGAAGTTGCTCGCGACCTGAAGCAGGATCGCGCCGGCGAGCGCGGCCGCGACCGGAAGCCACGCCAACACGCCGTCATGCCACGCGAGCGCAGCGCCCATCAGCACGGGGCAGAACGATGCGCCGAGCGTCTTCGGGCGAAGCGCGGCGAGCCATGTTCGTGCCGCCGCGGCGTTCACGGCGCGAACTTCCGGAAGTCGGCGGTGCGCTTCTCAAGCTGCGCGTTCTTGCCTTCCTTCGCCTCGTCGGTCATGTAGTAGAGCATCGT
>CAIXEV010000366.1 GCA_903918555.1 uncultured bacterium
AGCTCGCGCTCGAGCTTGCGGCGCAGGTTGAGCAGGCGCTCGCGCTCGGTGTCCATCTCGTGCATCGCGAGCTCGCACGCCTTGCCGAAGCCGACGATGCCCGTGACATTCAGCGTGCCCGAGCGCATGCCGCGCTCGTGGCCGCCGCCGTCCTGGATCGCCTCGAGGCGCACGCGCGGGTTGCGTCGGCGCACATAAAGGGCGCCCACGCCCTTCGGGCCGTACATCTTGTGGCCCGACCACGACATCAGGTCGATGTTGTCCGTCTCGACATTCGTCGGCATCTTGCCGACCCACTGCGTGGCGTCGGTGTGGAAGATCGCGCCGCGCTCATGGCAGAGCGCGCCGATCTCGGGCACCTCGCTGATGGTGCCGATCTCGTTGTTCGCCCACATGATCGAGACGAGGATCGTGTCCTCGCGCATCGCCTCGGCGACCATCGCGCGGGTGATCACGCCGTCCGGCGGAGGCGTGAGGAAGGTGACATCGAAGCCTTCGTTCTGAAGCCGCTTGCACGGGTCGAGCACGGCCTTGTGCTCGTGCGCCGCGGCGATGATGTGGCCGCGGCCCTTCGTGCCTTCGGGGCCCTTCGCGTACATGCGCGCGGCGCCCTTGATCGCGAGGTTGTTCGACTCGGTCGAGCCGCTCGTCCAGACGATCTCCTTGGGCGAGGCACCAATGAGCGCTGCGGCCTGCTCGCGGGCGAGGTCGACGGCGTCCTCCGCTTCCCAGCCGAACTTGTGGTTGCGGCTCGCGGAGTTGCCGAATTTCTCGGTGAAGTACGGAAGCATCGCTTCGACCACGCGGGGATCCGTGCGGGTCGTGGCGGCGTTGTCCATGTAGATGGGCAGCTTGACTGCCATCGGCAATCTCTCCTAACTCGGGTTTGATAGGCGCTGGTCCGTCACCAACCTGACGGCGGACCGTTGCGACTGAGTCTCATCATAGGGCTTCGAGGGGCGAACGAGAACCGTTGCGTGTATGGTGGATCGAAGCCCCGAAAGTTCGGGCCCGACCGCCGCCCCGCTCCCTGCGAAAGTTCCGATGCGCATCGTCGACGACCCGAAGGACCTGTCAGCGCCCGACTTGTGCGGGTGCGGCTTCGTTCCCACCATGGGAGCGCTCCACGAGGGTCATGGCTCGCTTGTTCGGCGCGCGTCCGCCGATGGCAGGCCGATCGTCGTGAGCATCTTCGTCAACCCGACCCAGTTCGGGCCGAGCGAGGACTACGCCCGATATCCACGGACGCTCGACTCCGACTGCGCCTTGCTCGAGCCTCTTGGCGTGGCGGCGGTGTTCGTGCCGTCGGTCGAGGCGATCTACCCGCGCGGGCTCGAGGCGGCCCGCACCGAAGCCGCCGCGACCCAGTTGCCGGAGGTCGCCACCCGGCCGCAGCTCGAGGACGCCTGCCGGCCGACCCACTTCGGTGGCGTCGCGCTCGTCGTCGGCCGGCTCTTCGACCTCGTTCGCCCCGGGCGCGCCTACTTCGGCGAGAAGGACTACCAGCAGCTGCGGCTGATCGAGGACATGGTGGCTGCGGACCGCGGCCGCTACGGGTCGCTCGAAATCGTGCCGTGCCCGACGATCCGCGAGCGCGATGGCCTCGCGATGTCGAGCCGGAACCGCTATCTCGCGCCCGAGCATCGCGACGCGGCGCTCGCGCTCTCTCGCGCGCTGCAGATCGCGCATTCGGCGCAGCGCGTGGCGACGGCTGAGCGGCTGATGCGCGACACCCTCGACGCGCACGGCCTCGAGACCGAGTACGCGGTGGTGCGCGATGCCCGAACGCTGATGCCCGTCACCGGCTTCGAACGGCCGACGCGCGCGCTGATCGCGGTGCGCCTCGGCTCGACGCGCCTGATCGACAACGCGCAGATGACCGTGTGGCGCTGACGCGTCGGCCCTCTGCGGAAAGACCACTGAAACGGCGGAAATGCGCGCGTTCGGGCCGAGCGGCCTCCGTAGGGAGATACACTGCCCGACGGAGGTTTCGCAGACATGACCATCATCCGAACCGCGACTCTCGCCCTCTCGCTCGCCGCCGTGCTCTCGCTTGCGACCGCATCGGTCGCGACCCTGCCGCAGGACGGCACCAGCCCGGCGGGCGACGCGCCGAAGCAAGACGGAAAGCAAGACGGCAAGCCAGACGGGAAGCCAGACGGCAAGAAGGAATCCGGCCGCAAGACCCCTCCCCGTCCGACCAAGGAAGACCGCGAGGCCGCGAAGGCCAAGGCGAAGTGGTTCGATCGACTCGATCGCGATGACAAGGCCGCCGTCGACGCCGCGGTCGGCTTTGCGGCGCCGCAGATCCCCGACTCCACCGAGCGCCTGGGCGCGAACTTCACCAACCTGAAGGACCTGCGCGGCAAGGTCGTCGTGCTGCAGACCTTCTCGACCCGCGGCGCGGCCGGCCCCGCGGCCGTGAAGAAGACCGACGAGGCGGCGCAGGCGGCGAAGGTGTCGGCCGACGACCTCGTCGTGATCGCCGTGCATACGCCCGATGGCATCGACGGCGCGAAGGCCGCGCTCGAGAAGAACAAGCTCGCGCTGCCCGTGATCCTCGACAAGGATGGCGCGTTCTGCGACTCGCTCGGCGCCTTCCGCAAGCCGCTCGCGTATGTCGTCGACCGCCAGGGCAACCTGCGCTACGGCGGGCTTTCCGCCGAAGGCGTGACGGGCGCCGTGAAGGAGTGCGCCGCGGAGAAGTTCGACGAGTCGGTGCCGCCGAAGGAGCGCGAGGTGCGCGCGATGGCCGAGTCGACGGTGCCGTTCCCGACCTACAACGCCCCCGTCGGCAGCGCGCGCGACCTGCGCGGCAAGCCTGCGCCCGACTTCTTCGTCGAGCGCTGGTACAACGCCAACGCCGCGCCGAACCTCGCCGGCAAGCTCACCGTGATCGACTTCTGGGCGACCTGGTGCGGCCCGTGCGTCCAGGCGATCCCGCACATGAACGAGATCGCGAGCGCCTACCCGAACGATGTGGCCTGCGTCGGCGTGTCCGACGAGAGCTGGCGGAACTTCGAGGAAGGCACGCTCAAGAAGCGCCTGAGCAAGTCGAACTTCAAGTACGCGGTCGGCATCGATCCGCAGGCGAAGATGAAGAACGCCTTCGGAATCAGCGCTATCCCGCATGTGGCCGTCATCTCCTCCGACGGCGTCGTCCGCTGGCAGGGCCATCCGATGAGCCTGAACCCGCAGACGATGAACGAGCTCATCGCCGCGAACCGCGCCCTGCTCGCCAAGAGCGGCGTCGGCGGCTCCGCGAACCGCTGGCAGAAGAAGTAACTCGTCCACCCAAGCCGCGAGTCCGCCCCGAACCGACCCCGGTTCGCGCTATCTTTCTCCCCTTCATGCCACGGTCCAAGTCGCAAGCGAAATCCCGTCCGCACAAGACCCGCAAGGGTCGCACGACCGCGCGCGCGCGGAGGAAGGGATTCTGGCGCACCGCGGCGAACAGCGACCGCCACGAGCTCTACGAACTCGCCGTGCAGGAAGTCGTCTCCGAGTGCGACTTCATCGACAAGGTGTGGCGATCGCTGCGCGGACACACGCCGTCGACGCTGCGCGAGGACTTCTGCGGCACCGCGAAGGCCTGCACGGAGTGGGCGCGGCGGCGCAAGACGAACCACGCGATCGGCGTCGACCTCGACAGCGCCGTGATCCGCTGGGGCGAGCGCCGCCATCGCTCGAACCTGCCCGAGTCGATCGCGTCGCGCATCACGATCCTCGAGGCGAATGTGCTCGAGGTCGACACGCCCGGCATCGACTGCGTCGTGGCGATGAACTTCAGCTACTTCATCTTCAAGGAGCGCGCGACGCTCGTGGACTACTTCCGCCGCGTCTACGAGTCGCTCGCCGACGACGGCATCCTCATCGCCGACGCCTACGGCGGCAGCCAGTCGCACGAGGAGCAGGAGGAGGAGCGTCACCTCGACGGCTTCACCTATGTGTGGGACCAGAACCAGTACAACCCGATCACGGGCGATGTGGTGAACCACATCCACTTCCGCTTCCCCGACGGCAGCGAGATCAAGCGCGCGTTCACCTACCGATGGCGGCTCTGGAGCCTGCCCGAGATCCAGGACGCGATGCGCGAGGCGGGCTTCGAGCGGACCACCGTCTACTGGGAAGGCACCGTCGCGCGGACCGGCGAGGGCAACGGCGTCTTCCGCCCGTCGCGGCGCGGCGAGGCGTGCCAGGGCTGGATCGCGTACATCGTCGCGGAGAAGCGCGCGCTGGCGCGGGGCTCCGCCAAGCGCGCCCCGAAGCGGACGCGTTCGCGAAAGTGACGGCGATTCCGCGGCCGCATGACTCCGCGGCCGCGGCGATGCGAAGGAGACGGGCATGACGAAGGCGTTTCTCGACACGGCACTTGCAGCGGACATCGCGGCCGGACTCGCGCGCGTGGAGACGCTGTTCGAGTCGCAGCTTGCGAGCGAGTTCCCCGCGGTCAACGACCTCTGCGCGCATGTCGAGCGCTACCGCGGGAAGATGCTGCGCCCGACGCTCGTGCTCGTCTCGGGCCTCGCGTTCTCGCGCGACGGCGAGCGGCTGCCGCACGCCCACGACATCATCGCGGCCACCGTCGAGATGATCCACATGGCGACGCTCGTCCACGATGATGTGCTCGACGAGGCCGAGATCCGCCGCCGCGGCGAGACGGTGAACTTCCTGCGCGGCAACGAGACCGCCGTGATGCTCGGCGACTACCTCATCTCGAACGCGTTCCACCTCTGCTCGCGCGCGGGCGACCCGGCGCTCAACCTGCGCCTCGGCGAGGTGACGAACACGCTGTGCGAGGGCGAGCTCGTGCAGCTCTCGCGCCGCCACGACCTCGCGCTCGATGAGAACACCTACTTCGAGATCGTGCGCCGCAAGACCGCGGTGCTCGTCGGCGCGTCGTGCGAGCTCGGCGCGAAGCTGTCGGGCGCGTCGGCCGACGAAGTCGCGCGCATGCGCGCGTTCGGCGAGCAGCTCGGCGTCGCGTTCCAGATCCAGGACGACCTGCTCGACCTCCTCGGCGACGAGGCGACGGTCGGCAAGTCGATCCTGCGCGACCTCGAGAAGGGCAAGCTGACGCTTCCGATGATCATGCACATCGCGTCGACGAAGGGCGCCGAACGCGCCGCGGCGCTCGACGCGATCGAGCGGCGCGACCCCACGGCGCTGCGCGCGGCGCTCGCGCGGTCGGGCTCGATCCAGGGCGCGCGCGCCCGGGCGGTCTCGATCGTCGAGGAGGCGAAGCGCGGGCTGCCCGCGACGCGACGCACGCACTCCCGCGAGCTCCTGCTCGAGCTCGCCGACCGAGTCGTCGCGCGCGATGCTTGACCGCGATCAGTTGCTCCACAATCCAAGAAGAATCGAGAGATCGGCTGCGTCCACGCCACCGCTGCCGTCGAGATCGGCTGCGCCCGGGCTTCCCCATGCTCCGAGCAGGATCGCGAGGTCGCCGCCGCCGATCGAGCCGTTGCCATCGAGATCGCCGACGAGCGGCGGGCATCCTTGCGTCACCACGCGCACGAAGTCGACGCCCGCCTCGACGAGCGACGCGGTGCCGAGGTCGCGGGCTTCGAACCTGATGCGCACATTCGCGCCCGGCGTCACGAAGTCGGCGACGCGGAAGCTCTTCTCGACCCACGCGCCGGCGTTCTCGGTGACGGTCTCGAGGACGACCCAGGTTGCGCCGCCGTTGCTCGAGATCGAGATCGGCATCGAGTCGGCGTTCGGCGCGCCGCCGAGGTTGTTCGAGTACCAGCGGCGGTAGAGGACGCGGCTCTCGGGATCGCTCGCGTTGAGGACGGGCGAGAGCAGCGTGGTGACGCCGCCGTCGACATCGGCCGCGCCCGCTGCGCCGCCGACGACGCCCTGGCCGGTCACGAAGCAGAGCGCGCCCGCGTCGGCGGAATCGTTCTCCGGCTGCGCGGTGGTTCCGATCGGGTCGACCCGCACCCACTGCCCTGCGGTCGCCGTGTCGCCCGCGACACCCGCGGTCCAGCCGAGGTTCGTCTCGAAGGCGTCCTCGAAGCGCACGGTCGACTGGATGTAGCTGGTCGCGAGAACGGCGTTCGGCGTGCGCGGCGCGCGCGCGACGCCGGCGGAAGTCTGCGCCGCGATGTACCACGAGACCGACGAGCCGCACGGCGCCGCGGGCAGGCTCGCGGAGTAGACGCCGTTGCCCGTGGTCGTCATCGTGATCGGCGTGAACGCGCCCGACGCGCCGATCCGCGCGAAGAGCTTCACGCCGCCCGACGCGATCGACCCGCGCAGCGCGCGCACCTCGGCCGAGATCGTGCCCGGCGCGGTCCACTCGACCTGCGTCGGCGGCGCGGCGGAGAAGCGGATCACGGCGCCGTCGACCGACGCGTCGGCGAGGTCGAGCGCGGCCGCGAGGTTCTCCGTCGCGTTCGGCAGGATCTCGCCGACGGGCATGACGAATCCGTAGCTCCCCGTGTCGCGCACCTCGATCGTCCAGCTGTTCACGCCGTGGACGCCGAACGCGTGGTCGACGGAGCTGCCGCTCGCGACATAGAGCGTCGACGCGATCGCCCCCGTCGTGTAGCTCGCGCCGGTGGCGCGCAGGATCGCGTCCTTCATCTCGCTGCCGAGCGCGGAGAGCCCGACGGCGTTCGGCGGCGCGGCCGTCGTGTAGCCCCACGGGCTCAGGATGAGCTGGCTGTACGCGTGGAAGTCGATGTGGCCGACGACCGTCGGGTTGGCGACGAAGTAGTCGCCCATCGCGGCGCTCTCGGGTTCGGAGAACGCGGACGG
>CAIXEV010000367.1 GCA_903918555.1 uncultured bacterium
GCGTAGATGCGCACCGTCTCGAGGAGCCTCGGCTTGTCGCGCAGGATCGCCGCGACCGACTCGACGACGCACGATGGCGACGCGAGCTGCTCGGCGTCCATGCCGCCGACGAGGAGCAGCGCGGGACGGCGCTTGCTCAGGTCTTGGTCGCCGAAGACGAGGACATTGATCGGCCGCTTCTCGAGCGAGTAGCCGATGGTGCGCGTCGAGTACGCGGCGCCGCTCGGCTTCGCGAGCGCGTCGAGGCGCGCGAGGAGTTCGTCGCCTGTCGCAAAGCCTGCGGGTGCGAGGCGCGCGGGCGGAGCGGCGGGCGGAGTCGCGGGCGGGGCAACAGGCGCAGCAGGCGGATCGCCCGCGACGGCGGCAAGGCCGAAGGCTGGAAGCACGCACGCGCCGACGACGGCGGCGACGGACCACGCTGATCGATGTCTCATGGGGCGCAGGATACCGCACGCCGAGCCGCTGTTCGGCTCGCGGCTACAACTCGCGGTTGAGCGACGCGTCCTTCATCATGTAGAGGCCGACGAGCCAGTTCTCGACGAGATACGGCTCGACCGTGAAGGTGCCCTCGATCGCGCCGAAGTTGAAGGTGTGCTTCTTCCAGCCCTTGATCTCGGTCGCGAGCTTGACCTCGATGGCGTCGTACGGGGTCGGCGGGATGCCGATGCAGCAGCCGTCCCATTGGTTCAGCATGAGCAGGCACTCGCCGCTGGTCGCTGCGACGAGCGGAAAGGCGAGGTACCCCGAGATGCGCACGCGCTTGCCCGAGAGGAAGGCGATGCGCGCCGGGATCTTGTTCTCCGAGAGTCGCGGCGAGTAGGTGTCCTGCGCGCTCGCAAGGAACTCCCACGAGACCTCGTAGGGATCCTCGGCTGTCCCGCTCCCGCGGATCGTCCACGCGTCGTCGGCGGAGATCGAGCCGTCGGCGAGCTTCACGAAGGTGCTCGGCAGGATCTCCGCGTGCGCGACCGGCGGAATGTCGGGTTCGAAGCGCTGGCCTGCGGCGACCGTCGCGGGATCGGGTTTCGCCGGCTCCGCGCTCGGGGCCAGCTTCTCGTCCTTCCGGGTGAGCTGCTTCAGCTCGGGTTCGTTCGGGGAAGCCGGAACGGCGAGATCGGCGTCAAGACCCGTGATCGGAGTCACGGGGCGCTCGTCCTTCGCGGGGGCTGGAGCCGCCGCGGTGGAATCGGGGCTCGGGAGCGGCGCTGGATTGACGACAGGCTTGGGGCCTTCGGGCGCTGCGGGCGCGCGCGCGATCGCCTGTTCGGCCGCGTCGACGAACGCCTGGTCGTCGCGCGCGCCCGGCCTCTCGTCGGCGTGCGGCTGCATGAGGACGATGAGTCCTCCGAGAACGAGCAGCACGACGATGGTCCAGATCACTTTCATGGTCGACGGTCCGGTCGCGAGCGGTTAGCCAAGCGGACGCAGGTTGCGGGCCACGCTCGTGCGGTACGCAAGCACGGAGGGCACGATACCCGCAATCGCGGCGAGGACGGTCGTTCCCATCGCGACGATCACCGCGGCGCGCGGGTCGAGCTGCGGCGCGATCACGATGCCGTGGGCCGACAGCATCCACTGCGTCGCCGCGAAGAGCACCAAGACGCAGACCACGACGCCCGCCACGGCGCCGACGAGCCCGACGAGCGTGCTTTCGGTGAGGACGAGCCAGAAGATCCGCGCGCGGCTGGCGCCGAGGACCCGCAGGATCGCGACCTGGCGCCGCCGCTCGCCCATCGAGTTCATCATCGAGAGGAGGATCGCGACGGCCGAGCTGACGAGGGTCGCCGCGGCCATGGCGATGAAGAGGACATCGAGGCTCGCGACGATGCCGAAGAGGCGCTGGACCTCGTTGGCGGGGAGCGCCACCGTGATCGATCCGTCGCGGCGCAGGCGGTCGTACTGCGAGACGAGCGCGGGCGGCGCGGAGCCGGGCTCGCGCGAGGGAAGGCGCAGCAGGGCGCCAGTGACGAGGCGGTCTTCCTCGACGAGATCCGCGGGGGTCACGGTCTTGTGCGTGCCCTCGCGCTCGAAGCGGTCGTGTGCGTGCAGGATCCACGACGACTCGAGCGAGCAGAAGAGCGCGCGGTCGTGCGGCGCGCCCGTCGGCTCGAGGATGCCGACGACCTCGAACTGGTACTCCTCGTGGACATGCGCGTGGCCGGCGTCGCCGTCGCCCTCGCGCGACGAGTGCGAGCCGTGCGTGAACACGATCTTCGAGCCGATCGGCATGCGCGTGTCGCGGGCGACGGCGCTGCCGATCACGACCTCGAAGTTCTTCTCGAACGCGCGGCCGTCGGCGAACTTCCATGGTTCGCCGAGCACGGGCTCGAACTTGGTGAAGAACTCGGGCGTGGTCGCCACGACGGGGAAGTCGCGGTAGCTGTCGCCGATCGCGGTCGGCACGAACATCGCCCACGGGAACGATCCGCGGAGCTCGTTGAGCTTCTTCTCCTCGATCGGTGCCTTCGGCGGGTTGGCGTAGAAGAGGCCGTTGAGCACCGAGACGAGCGGGCTGCCGTCGCGCGAGACGAGGAGGTGCGCGTTGCCCGTGCCGCGCTCGAAGGCGCGTTCGCCAGCGGAGCGGAGCGAGAGGATCGCGAGGAGGAGCCCGGCGCTGATCGCGACGAGCGCGATCACGACGCCGGTCGAGAAGCGGCGCACCGCGAGGCTTCGGAGGACGATCGTGAGGTCGCTCATCGTGCGGCTCCTGCGGCTGGGGTTTGCGCCGTCATCGCGGAGAGACGCTCGATCCGCGCGAAGTGCGACTCGAGCGCGGGGTCGTGCGACACGACGAGGAGCGCGGCGCCTTGCTCGCGGCACGCGTCGCGCAGCACGCGGATCGCGTTCACGGCGTTCTCAGGGTCGAGCGATGCGGTCGGCTCGTCGGCGAGCACGAGCGTCGGACGGCAGGCGAGGGCGCGCGCGATCGCGACGCGCTGCTGCTGGCCGACCGAGAGCTCCTCGGCGCGCGCGTCGAGCTGCTCGATCCCGAGCGAGCGGAGGAGCGTCTCGGCGCGCGGCTGCCACTCGCCCTTGGGCACATCGTTCATCAGGAGCGCGGCCAGCACATTCTCGCGCGCGCTGAATCCCTGCAGCAGGTTGAAGGTCTGGAACACCATCCCGATGTGACGGCCGCGGAAACGGTCGCGCGCCGCGCCGCGCAGGGCGGCGATGTCGGTGCCGCCGATGCGGATGGCGCCGGACGCCGGCTCGAGGAGCCCTGCGATCAGCTGCAGGAGCGTGCTCTTGCCGCAGCCCGAGCGGCCGACGAGGAGCATTTCCTCGCCGCCGCCGAGGACGAGCGACTCGAGCGACAGCTCGAAGGCGGCGCGGTCGGGCGCGCGGTAGGAGAACTTCAGGCGCTCGAGAAGGAGCGCCGGCGTGTTTCGATCGGAAGCGTGCATCGGGGAAGACTGTAGCGCAACGGGATTCGGTGGCGGCGCGATGCGTACCGCCCGGCGCGCAGGCCGCTGCGTTCGGCGAGATGGAAAACAGCCCCTCGGGCGGCGAGGCCC
>CAIXEV010000368.1 GCA_903918555.1 uncultured bacterium
CGGCACCTGCATCTTCACGCGCGACGGCGAGGCCGCGCGCTACTTCACCGACAACATCCGTGTCGGCATGGTGGGCGTGAATGTGGCGCTGCCGGTGCCGGTGGCGATCCACTCCTTCGGCGGCTGGAAGCGTTCGCTATTCGGTGATCTCTATGCCTATGGCCCGGACTCGGTGCGTTTCTACACGCGTCGCAAGACCATCACGCAGCGCTGGCCGTCAGGCGGGGTGCGGGACAAGGCGCAGTTCGCGTTTCCGTCCTGAGGTGCATACCCTCCGCTCAGCGGAGATAGTGGCATCCCCCTGAGTGCCGGGCGCGGGCAACACTGACGCCATCCGCCGACATTGTTCTGAGCTAGTATTGCGACGAAGGAGTGTTCCGGGATAGTCCATGAAACCGTCGACTGTGCTTGCCAAGCATCGCGCCGAAATTTGCGACCTGATCAAGCGTTCCCGGGCAACCAATCCGCGCGTCTTCGGCTCAGTCGTCCGGGGCGAAGATCGCGACGACAGCGATCTCGACCTGCTCGTCGATGTTCTTCCGGGCACCACCCTGTTTGATCTCGGTGGCCTGCAGATCGAACTCGAGGACATGCTCGGCGTGCCAATCGATTTGGTCACGCTTGGCGAATTGCCCCCGAAATTCCGCAGCCGAGTGCTCGAAGAGGCCCGCCCGGTGTGAAGGACGACCTTGTTGAGTTTCTGGCGCAGATGCGTGTGTCCGCCAAAGATGCCTGCGGCTTCGTGGAGGGTATGAGCAGGGAAGAGTTCTTCGCCGACAAGCGCACTCAGCAAGCTGTCGTCATGAGTCTGGTAATCGTTGGCGAGGCCGCCGCAAGGGTCATGGATCGACACCCCGAGTTCGTTGGTGGTCACCCACAGGTGCCTTGGCGCAGCATGCGTGGCATGCGCAACCGGATCGCGCATGGCTACTTCGAACTCGATCTCGACATTGTCTGGGACACGGTCGAATCTGCACTCCCCGACTTGCTTGAACGCATGACTCAGCTCATCGATCCTCCAGAGTCCTCATCTGGCTGAAGGACATCTTTTGCCCCGTGCTCTGCGTCGTGCGCGTCAAATCGCAGGAAGAAGCGATGGCGCTGATCGATGCGCACGAATACGGCAACGGCACCTG
Organism: uncultured bacterium; assembly: GCA_903918555.1. GTDB lineage: Bacteria > Planctomycetota > Phycisphaerae > Phycisphaerales > SM1A02 > QWPT01. Next base: position 1,137 of record CAIXEV010000368.1, read on the forward strand.
CATCTTCACGCGCGACGGCGAGGCTGCGCGCAGGCGAGGTGTGAAGGGAGCGAGGGGACTATTCGCGCTGCGAGGGACGCTACGCGACCCCGCCGGGCGTCGGAAGGCAGGGGGAAACTCACGGGTCGGTCACCAACCGGGCGCCCCGAGGCTAAGGGAGGGTATGGCTGGCTTCGGTTTTATCCTTCCTATCGAGCTTGTCGTCGCGCCCCGCGCCACCGCCGAATGCGAGCGATCTCGCTTCGACGATGTCGATCAGCCGATCAACGAACGCCTCGAGGTCGTTGCCGGAGAGGCCCGGACGCCGGTCGCCGCGCACCTCGAAGCCAAGCTCCTTCAACTCGCCCAGGTGCTTCTTCTTGCGGAGCCGCTTCTTCACGAGAGGTTCCCTCGAATCCACTCGCGGATCGTCGCGCAGGCCTCGTCGACCGGGACACGCGGGCCCCAGAACATCGTCGAGATCCGAGCGAGCGCGCGGTCGATCCCCGCTCGGCGTTCCGCGTCGGAGAGTACGAGCGCGGGCTCGTCGGCGCTCGGCACCGCCGCGATGTCCTTCTCGCTGAGCATGTCGTCAGCGAGGGCGCGGGGCGACTGCTCGATCGCGGGCAGGCGATCGAGCGAGCGGATGATGTGCGCCGCATCTTCGTAGTGGCGCGCGAAGCCGTCCGGCTCGACGGGCTCGCGAGCGTACCGACGCGAGAGCGCGTCGAGCTTCTCGAGGAGCGTGACGAGCGGATGGACACACCGCACCGCGCGTGGGCGGTTGTCGGTGTAGTCCTTGAGCTGCCCACGGCGCTCGAGGAAGTCGTGAACGAACGACGTGAGAGGGCGTTCGACGAACGGCACGACGCGCGCGCGGCCGATCTCGAAGAACACGTAGGGGCTCATCGCTTCGGTGAGTTGATCGAGCAGCACGCCCGGGTACCGGCCGACGAGGTTGATGCTGCGCGCGTACTTGTCCTGCGGCTTCTGGTCGACTTCGACC
>CAIXEV010000369.1 GCA_903918555.1 uncultured bacterium
ATCGCGTTCCGCTCGGTCGGCCTCAAGACGCTGATCGTCGAGCACGCGAAGCTGAGCCGCGCGTGACGTGATTTGAGCGCTGGCCGCTGCGGCGGCGAGCTTTGGTGCTCGTGGGGCCTTTGGTGCTCGTATCGCCGAAGGCGGCTGCCGCAAGCAGCCGCCGCTCAGGCTCGTATCGCCGAAGGCGGCTGCCGCAAGCAGCCGCCGCTCAATCTCGGCGCGCGCGCATGCCCGTCTGCCACATCACGAACGACCACTGGTCGACTTCGTCGCGGATCCGAAGCGCGAGCGGCTTGCCCTGTCCGTGGCCGGCGTCGCGGTCGACCCAGAGGAGGATCGGGTCCTGCGACTGGTCGTTCGCGGCCTGCGCCTGCAGGCGCGCCACGAACTTTCGCGCGTGGAGCGGGTGGACGCGCGAGTCGTTCTCGCCGGCGGTCACGAGGAGAGCGGGGTACTTCGCGCCCTTCTTGATGTTGTGGTACGGCGAGTACGCGCGCAGCGTCTCGAACTGCGTCTTGTCCTCGGCCGAACCGTACTCGGGCACCCAGTAGCGCGCGATCAGGAAGTCCTGGTAGCGCAGCATGTCGAGGAGCGGGACCGCGACGATCGCCGCCGCGAAGAGATCGGGGCGCTGCGTGCTCGCGACGCCCGTGAGGAGGCCGCCGTTCGAGCCGCCCTCGATCGCGAGGCGCGAGGACTTCGTGTACTTGTTCGCAATCAGCCACTCGGCGCAGGCGTAGAAGTCGTCGAAGACATTCTGCTTGCTCGCCTGCATGCCCGCGCGATGCCACGCCTCGCCGTACTCGCCGCCGCCGCGGAGGTTGGCGACGACATACACGCCGCCCTTCTCGAGCCACGGCACGATGGTCGGGTTGAACGCGGGCGTGAGCGAGACATTGAAGCCGCCGTAGGCGTAGAGGAGCGTCGGATTGTCGCCGTTGAACGGCATGTCCTTGCGGCGCACGATGAACATCGGCACTTCGGTGCCGTCCTTCGAGGTCGCGCGCTTCTGCTCGACGGTGTAGCGCGAGAGGTCGCTCGGGATCTCTGTCTTCGCCCAGACCTTGAGATCGGCGGCGGCGAGGTCCTTCTTCGCGAGATCGGTCGCGTAGATGGTGCGCGGCGCGTCGAAGCTCGTGTAGGTCACGAACGCCTCGGTGCGGTTCCAGTCGGTCGAGACCGCGGCCGTGCCGAGGCCGGGCAGCGGGATCGAGCCGATGCGCGTGCCGTCGTGCTTCACGATCTCGAACTGGCTGCAGACATCCTTCGACCAGGTGAGGACGAACGCGTCCTTCATGCGCGAGACGCCCTCGAGCACCATGTCGGGGCGCTCTGCGACGATCGTCTTCCAGTGCTCGCGCGCGGGCTTGCCGAGGTCGATCGCGACGAGCGAGCCCTTCGGTGTACCGAAGGTGGTCGTGAGATAGAGCGTGTTGCCGATCACATCGACGGGCTCGAAGCGGCCGTCGAGGCCTTGGGCGATGACCGTCTGCTGGACCTCGCCCTTCTCAAGCCACGGGCCCATCGGCGCGACCCACAGGTCGTTGCTCGCCCAGCCCTTGAAGAGCGAGCCGATCAGCCACTTGCCGTCGGTCGAGGGGCCCGCGCCCGGGATCTCGCTCGGGTTCGTCTGCTTGACGACGAGCGGGTTCTTCGCGGTGTCGCGGCCGAGCACATGCTGGCGCGTCTCGCGCGAGTAGGGGTCCTTCACATCGCTGAGGCCCGAGTAGAAGAACGACTTGCCGTCGGGCATCCATCCGCTCATGCTGACCTTGCCGACGATCTTGTCGTCGAGCCACTTGCCGGTCGCGACATCGAGGATGTGCAGCTCGCTCATCTCGCTGCCCTTCTGCGAGAGGCCGAAGGCCATGAGCGTTCCTTGCTCGTTCGGCCGCCACCAGTCGAGGCTGGTGAGGCCCTTGGCGTCGAGCGCGTTCACATCGAGGAGAACGCGGGGCTCGGCGGCGAGCGTCGCGCGGTACTTCACCACGGCCTGGTTCTGCGTGCCCGTGCGCTCGGAGTAGAAGTAGCCGCCGTCGGTCATCTGCGGCGCGCCGATGGCGCCGAGCGTCATCCACGGCTCGAGCGCCTTCGCGAGCTCGTCGCGGAACGCGATGCGGTCGAGCACCGAGCGCGTGTGGTCGTTCTGCGCGGTCGTCCACTCGACGACCTCGGAGGAATCCTTCTCGAGCGGCTCGAGCCAGCGGTACTCGTCGACGATCTCGACGCCGTGGAGCGTGTCGGTGACGGGGGCGGTCTTGGTCGCGGGCGGGGGGCCGTCGGTCGGCATGGCGAGGGAAGACATGGTCGTGGGTGCGACCGCGAGGATCGTTGCAAGAAGCGCTTGGTGTGTCGTCATCGGTGGCTCCGTGGAGGAGCGATGGTAGTCGAGCGGCGGAGGCGCCGCCGCCCGCGCACGCGTGTGACCAGCCGACGATCTGCGATCAGCCGACGATCTCGGGCAGCGCGAAGAGGCCTTCCGTCAGGTTGACGGGTCCCTTCTCGGTCACGAGCACATCGGCCTCGTAGTGGACGCTCATCGAGCCGTCCGCGGTGAACACAGGCCACTCGCGCCCGTTCGAGCGCGTCTCGGAGGTCGAGATCGCGATCATCGGCTCGACCGCGACGAGGAGACCCGGCTTGATCTGCTTCCACGCCTCGGGCCATTCGCCGGGATAGCTCGGCACCACATTCGAGACGAACGGCGGCCCATGCAGTTCGCGTCCGTAGCCGTGCCCGCCGAGGCCGCGGACGAGGCAGAAGCGGCATTCGCCTTCGACATAGCCCTGCACGGCCTTCGCGAAATCGACGAGTGGGCGACCCGGACGAAGCGCGGCGACGCCGCGGCGAAGCGACTCGACGCCGCACTTCATGAGCGCCTCGCCGATCGCGTCGCGCTCCTTGATGGCGTAGGTCCACGCAGCGTCGCCGATCCACCCGCGGTGGCGGACGCCGATGTCGACCGAGATGAGGTCGCCGCGGCGAAGCGGGGATGCGCGCATGTCATGCGTGCCGTGGACGACGCACTGGTTGACGGAGAGGCAGGCGTGCGACGGAAACGGCGGATGGCCACGGATCCGGTAGCCGACGAAGCAGCTCGGCGCCTGCAGGTCGGCAAGCGTGCGGCCGATGAACGCATCGATCTCAGCGAGCGTCTGCCCCTCGCGGAGGAACTCCACGAGGCGCTGATGCGCCTTGACGACGCAGGCGGCGGCCGCAGTCGCGCCTTCGATGTCGGACGGACTCGTCACGAGCATGGGCGGACTGTACCGAATCAAAAAAGATGACGCTGCGCCAGGATCCTCTGACGCAGCGTCGCGTGGATTTCGTTGGTGGTCCCTGACCCCGCATGCTGCGGTCGCGTGCGGCGTCGGGGCTCGCCCATGCGCTGGGTGTGGCCTGTTTAGGCGACCGAGCGGACCTTCATGCCCTGCGGGAGCGAGTCGTTGAGCTGCTCGCCGAGGCGGGGGCCGGTCGGGTCGATCCCGAGGCCGTTTCCAGCGTTCTGGTGCGTCGAGTCATTCCAGCCGAAGGGGTTGGCGTTCGGATACCAGTTGCCCTGCGCCGGCGTGGTGGTCGGGCCGCCGAAGTTGGTCGGATGGTTGCCGTGCCAGCCGGTCGAGTTCGGGCCGAAGGCGGTGCCGTGCGACGCATGCGATGGCGTGCTCGTGTTCGGCGTGTTCAGACCCGCGTGCCCGTGATTCGGGGCGTTGTGCCATCCGCCGTTGAACGGCGTGCCGTTCTGGGTCGGCTGGAAGCTCGGGGTCGCGGTGGTCGTGGTCTGCTGCGTCCCCGGAGTGTTGGGGGCGATGCAGTTGTTCCACGCGTTGTTCCACGGAGTGTTCCACGGGGTGTTCCACGGGGTCGCGGTGTTCCCCGCGTTGTTCCACGGGGTGTTCCACGGGGTCGCGGTGTTCCCCGCGTTGTTCCACGGGGTCGCGATGTTCCCCGCGTTGTTCCACGGAGTGTTCCACGGGGTCGCGGTGTTCCCCGCGTTGTTCCA
>CAIXEV010000370.1 GCA_903918555.1 uncultured bacterium
CGCCCCGCCCGCATCGCAAACCGCTCACCGGTTGTCACGGCGAGCGTGCTCCTGCTCGCAGCGCCGATGCTCGCCGCGTCGCCGGCGACCGAAGGCGTCGCGCACGCAGCCACCACGCTCGATGCACGCGAGGGCACCGCGCGCAGCGACGCAAACAGCCTGTCGCGCGCATTCCGCTCCGCGGCGCGCACGCTCGCGCCGAGCGTCGTCACCATCAACACGAAGTCGAAGCCGCGCGCCGCGAAGGCGTCCGGCGTCGATCCGCGCATGCTTCCGCCCGGCATGCAGCTGCCTCCGGGCATGCTCGCGCCGCACGGCGAAGCGCCTTCCTCCGGCGGCACCGGCACGGGCGCGGTCATCTCCGCCGATGGATTCATCGTCACGGCGAACCATGTCGTCGCCGACGCCGATGAGATCGAGATCGTGCTCCAGGATGGACGCACCGCGCACGCACGCGTCGTCGGCCTCGACCCAGGCACCGACATCGCCGTGCTCAAGACCGATGCGACCGGGCTTGTTCCCGCGCGCTTCGGCGACAGCGCGGTGCTCGACATCGGCGACTGGGTCGTCGCGATCGGCGCGCCCTTCGGACTCGAGCAGACCGTGACCGCGGGCATCGTCAGCGCGAAGAGCCGTAGCGACGTCGGCCTCGCGACCTTCGAGAACTACATCCAGACCGACGCAGCGATCAACCCCGGCAACTCGGGCGGACCGCTCGCGAACCTCGACGGCGAGATCGTCGGCATCAACTCCGCGATCAGCTCGAAGTCGGGCGGCAACGACGGCATCGGCTTCGCGGTTCCAGCGTCGGTCGCGCGGCGCGTGGTCGACTCCATCATCGCGACAGGGCGTGTGGCGCGAGGATTCCTCGGCGTCGGCGTGCAGTCTGCCGACGACGAGCTCCTCGCGAGCCTCGGTGCGACCGATACCGCGGGCGTCGTCGTGAACGCCGTCACCAACGGTTCACCCGCCGCGGAGGCAGGACTCGCGCCGGGCGATGTCATCACCGCGGTCGATGGCCAGCGCATCCGCACGCCGGGCGAACTCATCGCGACCGTCGGCGAGCGCGCGCCCGGCAGCGCCGTCGAGATCACCGCGCTTCGCCGCGGCGACGAGCGACGCCTGCACGCCACGCTCGCCGAGCGCACCGACGAAGGCCGCGCGAGCGCCGCGAAGAAGCAGGCGCCCGCCGCGAAGCCGAGCGCACTTGCCCGGCTTGGCCTCGCGCTCACCGAGCTTTCCGCATCCGACGCGGCCGCCAGCGGGCTCGTGGTCGAGGGCAGCGTGGTCGAGGGCAGCGTGGTCGAGGGCAGCGTGGTCGTCGTCGAATCAGCCGACGACGGCGGCCGCGCGGCCCGCGCCGGAATCGCAGCCGGCGATGTGATCCGACGCATCGCCAGCCGCGAAGTCCGCACGCTCGACGAGGCATCGCGTGCACTCGATGGCCTCGGAGAGGAGACATCGATTCCGATGCTCGTCGAGCGTGACGGAAGCGCGCGGTTCGTGCTGATCCGCGGCGGAACGACCCCGTCCGATACCCGCCGCCAGTGACCCCCGACCTCTTTCGCGCATGCTGCGTTGGCATGCGGGCCGTGTCGTGAAGCCCCCTCGCGAGACGCGCTGCAGACGCCCTGACGGACTTCCGTCGTCGGGGCGTCTGCCGTTTTGCGGTCGAACCCGCGGCGACACGCACGCCCGCGCCGCGTTCCGAACGACTACGCTGTTCCTCCCGCATGACGAAGCCGCACGACGCCACGAAGCACGATTCAGCGCATGACCGCGCGGTCGCGCCGTCGTTCGCGCATCGCGTGCGCTTCACGCGCGGGGCGCTCGACGCGTCGAATCACACGCTGCGCGAGGTGCTCGCCGGCGACGCCGCGATCGCGTCGCGCCGCGCGGTGGTGCTGATCGACGAGGGCGTCGCCGCTGCGCAGCCCCGCATCGCCGAGCAGCTGCGCGCGTACTTCGACGCGCACCGCGCGCACATGCCGCGCGTCGTGGCGATCGAGAGCTGCGCCGGCGGCGAGCGCGCGAAGCACGACATGACGGTGGTCGACCGCGTGATCGAGCTCGTCGAGCTTGAGAAGATCGACCGCAAGAGCTTCGTGCTCGCGATCGGCGGCGGAGCGATGCTCGACGCGGTCGGATTCGGCGCAGCGACCGCGCACCGCGGCGTGCGGCTCGTGCGCATGCCGACGACGACGCTCGCGCAGGACGACGCGGCGATGGGCGTGAAGAACGGCGTCAACCGCTTCGGCAAGAAGAACTTCGTCGGCGCCTTCGCGGTGCCGTACGCGGTGGTGTGCGACGAGTCGATGCTGTCGACGCTGCCGCAGGCCGTGTTTCGCGCGGGTTTCAGCGAGTCCGTGAAGATCGCGCTTCTCAAGGATCCCGCGTTCTTCGCCGCGATCGAGCGCGCCGCGCCCGCGATCGCCGCGTGCGACCTCGACGCGTCGAGCCCCGTCATCCGGCGCTCGGCCGAGCTGCACCTCGCGCACATCGTCGACGGCGGCGATCCGTTCGAGGCGAACGAGGCGCGCCCGCTTGATTTCGGCCACTGGGCCGCGCACCGACTCGAGTCGATGAGCGCGCACGCGGTGTCGCACGGCGACGCGGTCGCGCTCGGACTGTTGCTCGACTGCCGCTACTCGAACCTCAAGGGCTGGCTCTCCGACGCCGACTTCGCGCGCATCCGCGCGTGCGTCGCTGCGCTCGGCCTCCCGATGCGCCACGAGCTCTTCGCCGATACCACGCGTCTTCTGAGCGGCCTTGAGGAGTTCCGCGAGCACCTCGGCGGCCAGCTCACCGTCACGATGCTGCGAGGCATCGGCCACGGCTTCGAGGTGCACGAGCTCGACGCCGACCTCGTCCGCCGCGCCGCGGGCGAGATGGCGTAGGCGGGTCAGCCTGCAGGCGGACGCCCCGATCGACCCTCCAGCGCTTCGACATCCGCGAGGTCTTTCAATCGACCCGCCGCACGCTTGTTGGCGATCAGTGCCTCGCGCGAGATGAAAGGCACCTTCATGCCCGCAATCTCCCCAATCGATGGGTTCGTTGAAGCTGCCGCCCAATCGAGACCGTCGATCTTCGTGAGGATGTCGATCCGCTGTGGTGCGAATCCGAGCTGAATGACGGGGCCTTCCGACTGGAAGTCCGACGGTTGCAGCCCGAGCGCGCCAAAGCCGAAGCGCGCGAGCGCCTCAACAACCTTTGCTGCGTTCTCTGGGTTCACTCGGACAAGGACATCGATGTCACCCGTGAACCGGGGACATCCATGGTGCGCAAGCGCATAGCCGCCGACGACGAGAAACTCAGTCTTCGTGTCGATCAAGCACGCGAGCCACTCTTTGAAGTCTTGGGAAAGCTCCATCAGGCGGGATTCCGTAGTACTCGCGGCGCAATCGCTCGACCTCCGCAATCCGCTGCTCCGCCGGCTGCGAGAGCCAGTAGGCCAGAATGCGTGCCGCCCCCGAGTCATCGTGCAGATTGGTGATTCGGACGGTCCGTTCAACCATGCGGAGATTCTACCATGCCCCCATGTCCGCCACGCCTCCCCCGCTCTCGAAGCGCGCCGTCGTCGACCGCTACTTTCTCGAGCATCGCGCCAAGGTGCTCGACATCGCGGCGTTCCTCGACCGGTTCGACCGCGCGCAGGGCGACGGCGCCGACGACTACCGCGTGACGGCGCTGCGCGAGTGCTGCGCGGTCCTGCTCGACGGCAAGCCCGACCGCGCGCGGCGCGTGCTTGAGCTCCTGAGCGACCATTCGGCGGAACCGATCGCGAAAGCGCCGATGAAAGGCGCCACGGGCGCGATGGAACTTCAGAAGAAGGGGGCCATCTGATGTACATCGACCCCCATGTCCACATGGTCTCCCGCACCACCGACGACTACCAGCGCATGGCGCTCGCCGGCTGCGTCGCGATCACCGAGCCCGCGTTCTGGGCCGGCTACGACCGCAGCTCGCCCGCGGGCTTCTTCGACTACTTCCGCCAGCTCACCGACTTCGAGCCGAAGCGTGCGGCGCAGTACGGGATCCGCCACCACACCTGGCTCTGCATCAATCCGAAGGAAGCCGAAGACCCGGTGTTCGCGAAGGAAGTCATCGCGCTCATCCCGCAGTTCCTGAAGTGCGAGACCGTGCTCGGGATCGGCGAAATCGGCCTCAACAAGAACTCGCGCAACGAGCTCGAGATCCTCGACGCGCATCTCGCGCTCGCCGCCGAGCACGATCTCCTCGTCCTCGTCCACACGCCGCACCTCGAGGACAAGCTCAAGGGCACGCTGCTCATCATGGACGCGATCAAGAATCACTCGAAGCTCGATCCGGGCCGCGTGCTCATCGACCATGTCGAGGAACACACCGTGCGCCCCGTGCTCGAGCGCGGATTCTGGGCTGGGATGACGCTCTACCCCGACACGAAGTGCACGCCGCAGCGCGCGGTCGACATCTTCGAGATGCACGGAACCGAGCGCCTCTGGATCAACTCCGCCGGCGACTGGGGCAACAGCGACCCGCTCGCAGTGCCGAAGGCGCAGATCGAGATGAAGGCGCGCGGCCACACGCTTGACAGTGTCAAGAAGGTCAGCTTCGACAATCCGCTCAAGTTCCTGTCGCAATCGGGAAGGTTCCGAATCGCATGAAGAAGCGCCCCCTCATCGGCATCACCGCGGATCTCGTCGGCGACTATGCGCGCAACCGCCGAACCTACATCGACATGGTCGCGGCCGCGGGCGGCGTTCCCGTGCTCTTGCCGACGATCGCCGCGTTGCGCGAGGAAATGCTCGACCGCGTCGACGGCGTCGTCATCACCGGCGGCGACGACATCGATGTCTCGAAGTTCGGCATCGCGCTGCACCCGAAGGCGGAGTGCATGGCGGCCGAGCGCCAGGAGGCGGAGTTCGCGCTGCTCCGCGCGCTCGACGCGCGCCCCGACAAGCCCGTGCTCGGCATCTGCCTCGGCATGCAGATGATGGGCGTCCACCGCGGAAACCCGCTCATCCAGCATCTCGGCGATGTGCTGCCCGACGCAGACCGCCACCGCAACGACGCGATCCACCCGGTCGAGGCCGAGCGCGGCTCGCTCCTCAAGTCGGGCGCCGTGCGCTCCTGGCACCACCAGGCCATCTCCGAGGCGAAGGGCTTCGACATCATCGCGCGGTCGGACGACGGCGTGATCGAGGGCATCATCGACCCGAAGCGCCGCTTCTATCTCGGCGTCCAGTGGCA
>CAIXEV010000371.1 GCA_903918555.1 uncultured bacterium
CGACGGCGCCCTCATGTCGCCGAACGAGGGTCAGATCGGCGCGCTCCTGCGACAGCGCGCCGAGACCGTCGAGCCGGCCATCGAGAGCCTCGACGCGCTCGCCCGCGAGCTGATGTTCGAGGTCAACAAGGTGCATTCGCAGAGCCAGGGTCAGATCGGCATCACCTCCGTGACGGGCCTGAACCGGATCACCAACGCCGTCGCGCCGCTCAACGGCACCGAGCTGCCGTTCACGATGCGCAACGGCGCGTTCGAGCTGCATGTGAAGAGCCTTGCCACGGGGCTTCGAACCACGATCGCGGTGGCGGTCAACCCGGCCACGGCGTCGCTCACCGATCTCCGCAACGCCATCAACGCCGCGATTCCCGCCGGAACCGCGTCCGCCTCGATCACGGCCGACAACACGCTCAGGCTCGATGCGAACGCAGGCTACGAACTGAGCTTCTCCAACGACACCTCGGGCGTGCTTGCGGCGATCGGCATCAACAGCATCTTCGGCGGCTACGACGCCAAGACGATCCAGATCAGCTCGCAGATCCTCAACGACCCGCGCCTCCTCGCGGTCGCCCGCGACCATGTGCCCGGATCGAACGGCGGCGCGCTCGCGATCGCCGCGCTCTCCACCAACCCGATCGAAGCGCTTGGCGGCCGCAGCATCCGCGGCTTCTGGACCGCGTCGACCACCGAGCTCGGCGTCCGCGCCGAGGCGGCCAACAACCGCGCAGAGAGCACCGCGCTGGTGCGCGAGAGCCTCGACTCGCAGATCCAGGCGCTGAGCGGCGTGTCGATCGACGAGGAGTCGATCAACATGCTCGCGTACCAGCGCCAGTTCCAGGCCGCGGCACGCTTCATCACCGCGATCGACGAGACGATCCAGCAGTTGCTGCAGCTCTGATCCGCATGTGGCCGGTCATCGCATCGTCACGCCGCGCGCGTCCGTGGTGACCGTCAGCACATCGATCAGCGTCCACGCGAAGAGCGCAAGCCACACTGGAATGCCCAGGCAGCAGCAGGGCGGCGCGACGACCAGCCCGATCGCGCCGCCGAAGGTGGCGAGCGAGAGCACGAGCTGCACGATGCCGCGCGGGTGTCCCGCGACGATGTTGTGGATGCCGAAGAGCCCGACGAACGCCGGGAGCAGCGCGAGCAGGATGTAGGTCGAGCGCGCGCACATCGCCTCGGACGGCACGGGAGCGTGCGGCGTTGCCGTGGGAGGTGTGGTTGGCGGCGGCGGCGGCGTGGGCGCTGGCGTGGGTGCTGGCGTGGGTGCTGGCGTGGGCTCTGGCGTGGGCGCTGGCTCATCAGCCGGCCCAGGCGCTGGCGGAACTTCCGCAGCGGGCGCGGCTGGTTCGTCGACCGGGAGCGCCGTTCCATCGATCACCACCCGGCGCCGGTTGCGCGCGCGCATCATCGCGTCGGCAAGCCACCCGACCTCGGTGACCCGCCACGACCGCCCAAGCCCCTCGAGCTCGATCGAGCCGCCCCAATCGATGCCGCCGACCTCGGCAAGGCGCTCGAGTTCGGACTCCGAGAAAGGTCCGGTTCGCACGCCGCGGGCATCGGTGTAGTGGTATCGAGGTTCCATGAACCTCGATGTTGGGATTCCGCCGGCGGTGGCTTTCTCTCGCGGCCCGTGAATCCTAAGTCAACGCACAGGGCCAGCCGAGCGGCTGGCCCTGTCGACGGGACAAGACGGAATTGAACCTGAATCAGCAGGGGCCCCAGCCCGCGAGCACGATCGCGAGGTCGGACGCATCGACGCTTCCGGACCCGTTGATGTCGGCCGTGGCGTTCGAAGTGCCCCACGCCGCAAGCAACGCAGCGAGGTCGGACGCATCGACGGTGCCGCTGCCGTTCACATCGGCCGCGCAAGGCGCCGGCGGCGCGTAGAGATCGATGAAGCGGAAGCTGTGGGCGGAGTTCCCGTTGAACAGGATGACCGAGTTGCCCGACACGATGTCGATCTTGCGGATCTGGGTGCCGCCGGTGAACAGGATGTCGCCGTTCGGCAGCGGGTGGCATCCGCGCGGGGAGGTGGCGGGGCTGTAGTAGCCGTTCGAGAGCCCGGTGTCGGTGAAGAGGTAGATGCCGGCCGGATCGCTGAATCCCGTCACCAGCCACGAACTCCCGATGAACTGGCCCGGCTCGAGCTTCTTGATCTGCTGCGGGAAGTCGATGCTGAGCGCGCCGTCCGAGTCATGGAACGGAATCGGCGCGACGACGCCGCTGGCGTCGACGATCTCGAGGTTGTCATCGACCGAGTCGCCGACGAGGAAGCCCTTCCCGAAGGGATGGATGCCGCGCGGGTTGCCACCGGTCCAGCTGCTGAAGACCGTGACGGGACCGCCCGCGAGCGAGACCTTGTAGATCGCGCCGTTGCCGTCGCCAGCGCCGAAGCCGCTCGTGAAGTAGACGAAGCCGTCGCGGACGCAGAGCGAGTAGGCGCCCAAGACGCCCTGCTTCGGGCTTGCGAGGGTCCGGATGTACGCGCCGTTGGCGCCGTACTCGTAGACCGACTTCCGGGTCTCGTCGGTCACCAGGATCGTGCCGGTGCCACTCGGGATGGCCTGGATCGGCTGCAGCAGCAGGCCCTCGGTGTTGGGGATGAACTGCTGGCTGATGATCGAGCCGTCGACCGGGCTGATCGCCCAGATCTTGTCGGTTCCGCTGTTCGGGACGAGGAGGATCTCGCCCGCCGCGAGGGCCGCCACAGGGGCTCCGAGGGTGGCGCCGAGGGCGGCGCAGAGGGCGAGCGGAAGGGTCAGACGGGCCCGCGAGGGGGCGTGGGGGAGGGACATCCCGCAATTGTGACCGCAAACGGGTGGGAAGCAAGCGCGGAAGCTCCCTGAAACATGGCTTCGGGGGGAGTTCGGGGGAGGCATCGGGGGGAGTTCGGGCGAAGCATCTGGGAGCAGTTCCAGGTTCAAACCGCCGTTGCCGCGCAGGGATGGCGGCCCCGAGGGGCGCCCGGACCACTGCGGATCGCTGGCATGCGGGTTGCAACATGGTGGTTGGAGCAATCTCCATGACTGCTATTCCTGCCTCTCTCAACCGCGTGCCGAATGTCCTGGCGTCAAGAATTGCGCTTTCGGGCATTAATGGCACAAGCCGACAGCTGCTCGCGATCCAGAGCCAGATGTCGTCGGCGCTGCAGTTCCAGCGGCCGAGCGAGAACTCGATCGGAGCCTCGGCGGTCCTCTCGATCAACGAGATCCTCGAGCGCCGCGAGCAGCGCGTGCGCAACCTCGGCGAGGCGGGCTCGATGCTCGACTCGATCGACACCACCCTTGGCGATGTCACCGAACTGCTGCAGGAGGCCAAGGTCATCGGCCTCGCGCAGGTCGGCACCGGCAGCGACGAGACGACCCGCCGCACCCAGGCCGGCGTCATCGACTCGATGCTGAACTCGCTTGTCTCGATGTCGAACCGCGAGCGCAACGGCGTCTACTTCTTCGGCGGCGATCGCACCGCGAGCCAGCCGATGCTGCAGCTCCTCGGCGGATTCCGCTACGCAGGCTCAGGCAAGGGACACCGCATCGACACCGGGTTCGGCGACGACCTCCGCGCCACGATCGGCGCCGACCGTGCGTTCGGCGCGCTGTCGAGCCGCGTCGCCGGCGACCGCGACCTCGATCCATCGCTCACGCTCGCCACGCGTCTCTCGAGCCTCGAGGGCGCGAACGGCCTCGGCGTGCGGCCGGGCTCGGTCGAGATCGATGTCAACGGCGTCATCACCCAGGTCGATCTCTCCGACGCCGACTCGATCGGCGATGTCGTCTCGCGCGTCTCGAGCGTGATCCAGGCCACCGACCCCGGCGCCGTGATCGGCATCGACCCGGCGACGGGCGACCGCATCGCCGTGACGCCAAGCGTCGGCGTCACCGTGATCATGCGCGACTCGAACTCGACCGTGACCGCGGGCGACCTCGGTCTGCGCGGCACCTACAACGGTGGCGTCAGCACGGCCGGCCTCGACCTGCACCCGCGCATCACGCAGATGACGCGCCTCGATTCGCTCACCGGCGTGACCATGCCGATGGGCCAGATCCAGATCCGCAACGGCAACCACTCGCGCATCATCGACATGAGCCAGCTGGTCACCGTGCAGGACTTCCAGAACGCGATCGAGGTCGAGAACATCGGCGTGCGCGTCGAGATCTCCGACGACGGCACGCGGCTGAACATGCTCAACGAGCTCTCGGGCGCCTCGATGGCGATCGAGGAGTACTCGGGCAACGCGACGGCGACCCAGCTCGGCATTCGCTCCCTCGGAACGAGCACGCTGCTGTCCGACTTCAACGACGGGCGTGGCGTGCGCCAGATCGCAGGCATCGTCGACCCGCTCACCGGACTTCCCGACCCGCAGGGGAACATGGACTTCCGCGTGGACCTCAAGGATGGGCGGACCTTCTCCGTCGACATCAACGGCGCCTTCACCGTGCAGGACATCCTCACGAGGATCAACGCCGCCGCGACCGCCGCAGGCGTCCTCGTGGCCGATTTCGAGGCTCGCCTGGTCAGCTCGGGCAACGGCTTCGAGCTCTTCGACGGCACCACGGGCGCGAATCCCACCCGCGTCGTCGCGCTCAACGGAAGCGGCGCCGCGGACGACCTCGGCATCCTCGGACAGACGGCCTCCACGACCCTCGTCGGTCTCGACAAGGCGAAGGTCGCGGTCGACAGCGTGTTCTCGCACATGATCGCGCTGCGCAACGCGCTGATCTCCAACGACACCCGCGGCATCGAGCTCGCCGCTGCGAAGCTCGACGAAGACCTCGTGCGCGCCGCGGAGGCGCGGTCCGAGGTCGGCGTGCGCACGCAGCGCGTCGAGGACGCCTCGATCCGCGAGGAAGACCTCATCATTCAGGACAAGTCGCTGCGTTCCGAAATCCAGGATCTCGACTACGCCTCTGCGGCGGCCCGCTTCGCATCGCTCCAGCAGCAGCTGGAGGCGGGGCTGTCGGTCGCCGCACGCTCGACGAGCCTGAGCATCCTGGATTTCCTCAGATAGACCAACATCGCGTGGTCCGCGCGTCAGCGGACCCCGTCGAGGAGCTCGGCTCTCCTCCGCGGAACAGGGATGGAGCCCGACCGGCATGGATGCCGGACTCCAAGGAATGGAAGCCGAACGGAGCAAACGACATGCTGATCGACACCACCCGTTTCGGACCCGTCGAAGTCGACGAGTCGCGCCTGATCGAGATTCCCGCTGGACTGCTGGGCTTCTCGAGCTACAAGAACTTCTCGCTCCTCCAGCCCGACGAGAACGGCGTGTTCTTCTGGCTGCAGTCGGTCGAGACGCCCGACCTCGCGTTCGTGGTCACCGACCCCGCGCTCTGGGTCCCCGACTTCCAGGCGACCATCCGCAAGGAGCAGATGGAGGAGCTCGGCCTCAACGAGACCGGCGACGCGCAGGTGCTCGTCATCGTCAACAAGCGCGACAAGTCGCTCACCGCGAACCTCCAGGGCCCGATCGTCATCAACACCGCGAACCGCCGCGCCATGCAGCTGGTCCTCGCGGAGAAGAAGTGGTCGACCCGCCACGAGCTCGTGCAGCTCACCGAGCAGACCGCGCAGAAGATCGCCTGACCGTCGGCCGCCCGCGTCGCGCAAGCGATTCGCGCGGCGCAGGCGAATCGTGCCGGACGGCCGGCGAAGCTGGACCTCGGTCCACCCAAGGATGAACTCAACTGGGCACGGATGCCCGCACAGGAAGGAGCCCGCGACATGCTGGTGCTCTCCCGACAGCGTGATGAAACGATCATGATCGGCGACGATGTCGAGCTGACGATCGTCGACATTCGAGGTGACAAGGTTCGGATCGGCATCAAGGCCCCCGCAACCGTCGCAGTGCACCGCAAGGAGGTGTACGACGCGATCAAGGAAGAGAACCGACAGGCCGCCGCTTTCCGGGGCGAGCTCGGTTCGTTCCGACCACCCGCAGGGCAGCGTGGTGGCAAGCATCAACCCGGCAGGGCGGTCCTGCCGGCAGCCGCGAAGCTCGCGGCAGGTCAGTCAGACAGGCGTGAAACCGCCTAAACGGGCATTCCAGTCAAGGAGGATTCCATGTCCCGCATCAATACCAATGTCGCGTCGCTGATCGCGCAGCACAAGCTCGCGCGTTCGAATGAAAGCATGGCCGTGCGCCTGCAACGCCTTTCGACCGGTCTCCGCATCAACCGCGGCGCCGACGATCCGGCAGGCCTCATCGTGAGCGAGCGCCTGCGTTCGGAGCTCAAGGGCCTGACGCAGGCGATCGACAACTCCGAGCGCGCCAGCTCCGTCATCTCGACGACGGAAGGCTATCTCGCCGAAGTCGCCGATCTCCTCAACTCGATCTCCGCCCTCATCGTCAACAGCGCGAACACGGGCGGCGTCAGCAAGGAGGAAATCGCGGCAAACCAGCTGCAGATCGACTCGGCGATCGAATCGATCACGCGCATCTCGAACACCGGCAGCTTCGCAGGCCTGCAGCTCCTCAACGGATCGCTCGCCTATGTGACCTCGGGCATCGCCAGCTCGGCGCTGACCGGCGTCACGGTGCACGGCGTCCAGTTCGGCACCAACAGCACGGTGCCGGTCGCGGTCGAGGTCATCCAGTCCGCGCAGACGGGCCGCCTGTTCCTGTCGGCGGTCAGCGGTTCGCTCGTCTCGAGCGTCACGCTCGAGATCGCGGGCAACACGGGCGTCCAGACCATGAGCTTCGTCTCGGGCACGCCGCTCTCCGCGGTGGTCGCCGCCGTCAACACGGTGCGTGACACCACGGGCGTCAGCGCGTACCTCGATGTCCCGAGCAACCAGACCTCGGGCATGTGGTTCAACTCGGCGACCTTCGGCAGCGACGCGTTCGTGAGCGTGCGCCGCATCGGTTCCTCGTTCCCCAGCTTCCAGACCTACCTTGCCTCGGGCGGCACCGCCACCCAGCGAGACACGGGTCGCGATGTCGGCGCGATCGTCAACGGCGCCCTCGCGACGGGTGACGGCACGCGCGTGTCGCTCAACTCGCCGTCGCTGGCGCTCGATCTGGACCTCTCGGTCTCGTTCGCGACGCTCGTGAACGGCACGGCGTCCAACTTCAACATCACCGCGGGCGGCGCCACCTTCCAGCTTGGTCCGGCGCTCACCACCACGCAGCAGGTCGGCATCGGCATCCAGTCGGTGGCGGCAAGCCGCGTCGGCGGAACCACGACCACCAGCGGCCGGTTCTTCCTCGAGAGCATCAAGAGCGGTCAGCCGAACTCGCTGCTCGCAGGCCGTACCCGCGAGGCGAACGCCATCCTGAACAACGCGATCACCGAGATCAGCTCGATGCGCGGTCGTCTGGGTGCGTTCGAGCGAAACACGCTGCAGACCAACGCCCGCAGCCTCCAGATCGGCCTTGAGAACATCATGGCCAGCGAGTCGAAGATCCGCGATGCGGACTTCGCCGTGGAAACCGCGGCCCTCAGCCGCGCCCAGATCCAGCAGCAGGCGGGCACCTCGGTGCTCGCGACCGCAAACGCCAGCGCCCAAGGCGTGCTGCGGCTCCTCCAGCAGTGATCTCCACGGTGACACCGTGAATCTCGACGCGGGAATCCCGCGTGCATCCTCCTGACTGACGCGAACCGCCCGGACCTTGCCGGGCGGTTCGTGCTTTTCGGCAGGCGCGTCCGTTGCCCCGCGGCCGGTGACATCGCGAGGCCAACCGCAGCCGCGTCGGTCGCTTCGCGCCGGCTGTCGCGGCTGCGCCGCGCATCTGCGAGGGCTCGGCCGCGTGCGACGGATGTGCGTTCAGCGCGCGACGCGCGAGATTCCGCGTCTGCCTCGCGTATGCGGCGGTGGATTCGCCGGGATCATTCAGGACTCGAGTGAGAGTGTGAAGCAGGAGCGCATTGCCTCCGATGCTCTCAATGTCGGATCGGAGTATCCGGCGCCCCGGCTCCTCGGTCGGGGCAGAACAACCAAGAAGATGGCGCGACGCACGACTCGGAGCCGCAGGCGCGGAACCGAACGAAGCGCGCCGCGCGGAACGGTCGAAGTCCCGGAGGATCCAGGAATGAGCCGCGTCAATTTCTTCGTCTCGTCGATGGTCGCGCAGCGACTTGTCACCGGGAACACGCGTCAGCTGGCCGCGTCGCTCGAGAGGCTTTCGACGGGCTATCGAATCAACAGGGGCGGGGACGACCCGGCGGGCCTCATCGCCAGCGAATCGATGCGCGGCGACTTGCGTGGAATCAGCGCCGCGCTGTCGAACGCGGAGCGCGCCGAGCAGGTTGTGAACATCGCGGAAGGAGGTCTGCAGGAGGTCTCGAGCATGCTCGTCGAGATGCAGGGACTCGTGGCGGCGACCGCGAACGACGCAGGCATGAGCGCCGACGAGCGTGAAGCGAACCAGATGCAGATCGATTCGATCCTCTCGACGATCGATCGCCTCTCGGGATCGGTCAGCTTCCAGGGCACCAAGCTCCTCAACGGAAACTTCGACTATGTCCTGTCCGGCGGCGGGAGCACTTCGGGGTTCGTCGATGTCACCGTGAACGGCGCGAAACTCTCGGACACCGGAGCCGTGCGGGCCGTGACGGTCCAGGTGACCCAGTCGGCCCAGCGCGCGACCGTCTACATGTCCGCCGGCGCGAGCTTCAACAACAACAACGGCGGCACCGTGACCTTCGAGATCACGGGAAACCGCGGCTCGCAGCAGTTCGCCTTCGCGTCGGGCACCACGATCGCGAATGTCGCGACCGCGATCAACAGCTTTGGCGAGGCCATGGGCGTCTCGGCGACGACCTCGGGTTCGCTCCTGATGGTTCGATCGACCGGCTACGGAACGGACAGCTTCGTGCGCATGCGCGAGGTCTCGGGCGGCGCGACCGGCCGCGACTGGCTGCGGACCGCGGCGACCGGAGCCAACTCCGACACCGTGCAGGACACGGGCCGGAACGCGACGATGCTCATCAACGGCATGAACGCCACGACCAACGGCCTGGTCGGCCGCATCTCCACCGACGGCCTCGACATCGCCGTGACCATCAACGGCGCCAACGGCATCAATGTCAACAACCAGACCCGCACCATCGGCATCAAGAGCGGTGGGGCGGACTTCAACCTGTCGCCCGATGTCAACCTCGCCGGCAAGGTCTCGATCGGATTCGACACCATCACCACGGGCAGTCTCGGCAATGCGGCAGCGGGCTTCCTGTCCGATCTGCGCTCGGGCGGCGCCGCGAATGTCCAGAGCGGAAACCTCACCAAGGCGCAGGAGATCCTCGATGCCGCGACCAAGCAGGTCTCCGCGCTGCGCGGGCGCCTCGGCGCGTTCTCGAAGACTGTGATCGGTTCGACTGTCAACAGCCTCAATGTCGCCTACGAGAATGTCGCGGCGGCCGAAAGCGCCGTGCGCGACACCGACTTCGCGCGCGAGATCGCCTCGATGACCCGCAACCAGGTCCTCCAGGAGGCGTCGATGCAGGCGCTGCGCGTGTCGAACGGCTCCCAGGGGATGATCCTCAGGCTGCTTGGCTGACGCAAGGACCAGCAGACAGGCGATTTGCCCGCGGAAACGCGGGTTTTTGCTGTTTTGATCGCTGGTTCAGAGCTCTCCCGCCGCGCATCGGCGCGTGGTTATTGATTCGTGCGCTACAGACGGAGGACAGGTCGTGAGGGTTGGCGGGGAGGTAGCAGGCGCGCGGGCGGCGAAGTCGAACCGCTTGAGTGCAACCATCAAGAACTTGGAGGCTTTTCCCGATCACACAGGCGTCGGGCTTCACAAGTCCGACTCGTTCCCGGGTGCAGGAGGCGCCCTTCGAATCACAACGCCCTCGACTGCGGAGTCTGAGAGGGCTGGAGAAAGATGGTGCGCGGGATCTCCCAGCGCAGGCGCTGTCGCCTCGCCCACCATCGGCCGTCGCACGACGCGTCGGCGCATGGAGGTTGCAAGTCATGAGTCGTATCAATTCGAACATCCCGTCGATGATCGCGCAGCGCGTGAACGGCCTGAACAGCCGGTCGCTGTCAAGCACCCTCGAGAAGCTGTCGACCGGCTACCGCATCAACCGCGGCGCCGACGACCCCGCAGGTCTCCTCACGAGCGAGAGCCTGCGTGGCGAGATGAAGGGCATCAGCGCCGCCATCGGCAACGCCCAGCGCGCCGAGCAGGTCTTGAATGTCGCCGAAGGCGGCCTTCAGGAGATCTCGAGCATGCTCGTCGAGGTCCAGTCGCTCGTCGGCCAGTCTGCGAACGAGGGCGGCATGTCGGCCGAGGAGAAGGAGGCGAACCAGCTCCAGATCGACAACATCCTCTCGACCATCGACCGCATCGCAAACTCGGTCTCGTTCCAGGGCACCAAGCTCCTGAACGGCGGCTTCGACTACACGCTCAGCGGCTCCTACACCGCTGCGAGCGGCGTCGCCGATGTCGCGGTCAACTCGGTCAAGCTCTCCGACAACGCCGGCGCGACCCGTTCGGTGAATGTGACCGTGACCCAGTCGGCGCAGACCGCGCGCCAGTTTCTCCGTCTCAGCGCCGCCGGCATCGCCAACAGCGGCCAGGGCGCGGTGACCTTCGAAGTCGCGGGCGCCCGCGGCGCGC
>CAIXEV010000372.1 GCA_903918555.1 uncultured bacterium
GATCTGACGGCGAACGCGCTCGCATACGGTCGCCGCGACCTCGTGCTCGTCGACTGGGCCGCGGCGTTCGTGGTCGATGCGCAGCCGGCGGCGACGCTCGCTGTGCTCGAGCTCGCGAATGTGCAGCTCGTCGAGCTCAAGCACCTCGACAGCGAGCTCGACCGCGGCCTCGACCAGATCTGGGCGATGGCGAACGACCGCAGCCTCTTCTCGCGCTTCCGCCTGCGCGCGAACCTGCGCAAGCTCACCGAGCTCGAGCTCGAGGGCGCCGCGCTCTTCGACGGCGTGACGAACGCGCTCAAGCTGTTCGGCGACGCGTCGCTCGCACGCGTCCAGCGCGCGGCGGGCCTGCGATTCCGCATCGAGGACTGGGAACGATCGATCGCGCGCAAGCTCGAGACCCTCGGCTCGGTGACGGAGCGGCTCGAGAGCCGCCAGTCGCAGTACCGCAGCGAACTGCTCGAGTGGATCATCATCTCGCTGATCGCGTTCGAGATCGTCCGGACGTTTCTTTAGCGGTCGCGGCTGCGGCCGCTCCCTTTGGCGGGAAGCAGGCGGAGTGAATCCGCCGCAAATAGCCTGGGTGCCAGCAGACTTCAGTCTGCTGAACGGATGATGTCGGAGTCAACGGCCCGAAATCCGAAGTGTTCGATGCACGAGGCTCAATTTCCCGGAGCTCAATTTCCCGGAGTCGACGGCTGACGCGTGTCGTCCAGCAGACTGAAGTCTGCTGGCACCCATGTCGTCCGCACTCCATCACGCTAGCCTTCCACCATGTCTTCCTCCCCCCACCGCATCACGCCGCTCCGCACCGGCGCGTTTCGCCTCGATGGCGGCGGCATGTTCGGCCTCATCCCGAAGTCGATGTGGTCGCAGTGGACCACGCCCGACGCCGACAACCGCATCGCGCTCTCGACGCGGTCGCTCCTCGTCGAGACCGCGCGCGACGGCCTCGTGCTCGTCGAGGCCGGCTGCGGCGACAAGTGGACCGACAAGGAGCGCGCGATGTACGCGCTCGAGCGCCACACCGCGGTCGACGCGCTCCGCGAGGTCGGCGTCTCCCCAGCCGACATCGCGCATGTGGTCGTCACGCACCTCCACTTCGACCACGCTGGCGGCCTCACGCTTGCCGCGGACGGCGGCCCCGTGCCCACCTTCCCGCGCGCGCGCGTCCATGTGCAGCGCACCGAGTGGCACGACGCCCTCGCGAACAAGAGCACGATGACGCGCACCTACCTCCGCACGCATCTCGATCCGATCGCGTCGCAGGTCGAGCTGTACGACGGCGAGTGCTCGCCGCTCGCCGGCTTCACGCTGCTGCCGACCGCCGGCCACACCTGGGGCCACCAGTCCGTGCTCGTCGACGGCGCGACCGCCGCCGCCGGCGCCGCGCGGCACCTCTTCGCGGGCGATGTCTGCCCGACCATCCACCACGCGCACCCCGCCGCAAGCCTCGGCTACGACATGATGGCCTACGAGGCGATGCTCGCGAAGCGGCGCGTTCTCGGGCGTGCCGCCGATGAAGGCTGGATCGTCGCGTTCGACCACGATCCGCAGCACGCCCTCGCGCGCGCGGTCACTCGCGACGGCCGCGTCGAGCTCGTTCCGCTCGGCGAGGAATCGTAAATCCGTCATGCCCCTCGCACAGCCCTTCCGCGTGCCGTATCCTGCGGGCATGCGACTGTTCCGCACGATCTCCTTCGTTGCTCCCCTCGCGATCACCGCGCTCGCGGCCGCCCAGGAAGAAGCGCCTCCGACCCCGCTCTTCGCCCCGACCACGAACCCGGTCATCGGCTACCTCATCGGCGCCGTGCTCTTCGGCATCATCGTGGCGGTCTCGCTCATGCCGTCGAAGCGCTCGCATCAGGATCTCTGATTCAGCGTCTTCCGATCGCCTGTACCCAATCCCCCGCATCGGATCCCCCGCATGCGCAACGCGCAGATCCGCGCTCGCCACCATGTCGACCGAAACGCCCAACTCCGCCGCCCGGCCACGCTTCGGCGCGATGCATCTCCTCGTCTCGGCCAATGTCACCGCGCTTGGATTGCTCGCGATCGTCGAGCTTTCGGCCGCCGCGCGCGCGCAGCAGCGTCCGCGCGGGACCTACACCGCGGCGTCGGGCCGCATCGAGGGCACCGAGACGCACGCGCTCTACATCGTCGATGAGACGACGCAGGAGATGATCGCCGTGCAGTGGGATCCGCGCGCGAAGCAGGTCAAGGGCCTCGGCTACCGCAGCATGGGGGCCGACATGGGCGACATCGGAAAGCCGCGCTCCAACTGAGACACGCATGCAGATCTCCAAGGCCATCCTCGCCACCTCCGCCTTCGCCATCACGGCGCTCGCGATCGTGCAGGCAGGCAGGCTCGAGCAGTCCGCCGACGCCGGCACCGCGCTGATCGGGCAGGGCGGCGTGATCGCCATCACGAGCTCGGTCGGCCAAGGACCCGACGAAGAGCCCTACGAGACGCTCTACATCATCGACAACCGCTCGGAGATGCTGTTCATCTACGGCATGGACGGCGGCGCCAACCCGCGACTCGCACTGCGCGGCGGCTCGAGCCTTCCCGCGCTCTTCCGCGCCGCCCGCGGCGGCTGAACCGTGCGCACCGCGATGACTTCCGATTCCGGCCACGCCGACCTGCGCGAGATCCCGCTTCCACTGCGGCGTCCGGTCGACGCCATCATGGCCGCGCGGCGCGCCGACAGCTTCGGCAAGCGCTCGATCAAGGCCGCCTCGAAGGACTTCGCGCTCCGTCTCGCCGTCTCGATGACCGACCTCACCACGCTCGAGGGGAAAGACTCGCCCGAGAAGGTGCGCGCCCTCTGCCGCAAGGCGATTTCGCCCGCGCCCGCGCTCGACGCCGCCCTCCGCGCCGCTGGCCGCGCACCGATTCCGAGCGTCGCCGCGATCTGCGTCTATCCGAACCTCGTCGCCGTCGCCCGCGAGGCGCTTGCCGGTTCCGGCGTGAAGGTCGCCTCGGTCGCGACGGGCTTCCCGAGCGGCCAGTTCCCGCTCGAGATCCGCCTCGACGACACGCGCCGCGCGGTCGAGGCGGGCGCCGACGAGATCGACATGGTCATCAGCCGCGGCGCGTTCCTCGCTGGCGAATACGCCCGGGTCGCCGACGAGATCGCGCGCGTGAAGGAGGCCTGCGGCCCCGCGCACCTCAAGATCATCCTCGAGACGGGCGAACTCGAGACCCTCGACGCCGTCCGCTACGCGAGCGACCTTGCGATCCGCGCCGCGCTCTCGGTGGGGCCAGCCGCGGACGGCGAGATCTTCATCAAGACCTCGACCGGCAAGGTCACCCCCGCGGCCACCATGCCGGTCGTCCTCGTCATGCTCGAGGCGATCCGCGACGCCTACCGCGAGACGGGCGTCCGCATCGGCATGAAGCCGGCCGGCGGCATCCGCACCGCCAAGGCGGCGATCGCGCAACTCGTGATGGTGCAGGAGACGCTCGGCGGAGACTGGCTGCACCCCCACCTCTTCCGGTTCGGCGCCTCGACCCTCCTGAATGACATCCTGCGCCAGGTCGCTCGCCTTGCCCGAGGCGGCTACGCGGCCCGCGACGATTTCGCGGAAGCCTGAGGCGAGACGCGCGCCGTCGCCGTTCATCGCGACTCTTTCCAAGATCCGACCAAGACCTGGTGCGAGAACCCGTGTTTCCCCGCGGAATGACCGCGAGGGGCAGTTCCCTAGGCGGGATATTTGCCCAAACCTCGCGCGATCCCCTGCAAAGGCGGGACGGTTTAGCGTATCTTTGTCGGCTTAGTTCATTTCTCTCTGGTCGCAATCTCGCGGCCTGTAGTCCGTTCAATTGGACTACCCGTTGGTGTTCCGTCCATGTCAGAGCGTCGTCGCAAGGATCCCGCGCCTCTTGGCGCACCCCCGCAGGGAAGCGGCTCGGCCAAAGCTGAGCGGTGTCTGTCACTCTGTCCACGGATCTGCCGAGTTCGGACCCCCGAAAGGAGGCCGGCGTGAGCGACGGTCTTCCCGCGGCACAGCGGCGCATGGCGAAGGGAACCCTCTTCGGCTACCGCGTTCGCAAGCACATCGGCGATGGCGCCTGGAGCCGCGTCTACGAGGTCGAGGACCTCAAGGCGCACACCGCCTACGCGCTGAAGCATGTCGTCTCCGAGGGCGAGAAGGAAGACCGCTACCTCGACCAGCTGCGGGCGGAATGGGAGATCGGCAGCAAGCTCGATCACCCCGCGATCCGCAAGCTCGTCGCTCTCGAGCATCAGGGCGCGTGGCTCGCGCGCAACTCGCGTGATCTCGGTCTCGTGATGGAGCTCGTCGACGCCGCGCCGATGTCGGATCAGAAGCGCCCGCCGATGCCGGAGTGCATCCGGGTCTTCCGCGATGTCGCGAGCGCCCTCGCGCACATGCACTCGAAGGGCTTCGTCCACGCCGACATGAAGCCCCTCAACATCCTCTACACCGACGACCGCCGCACCAAGGTCATCGACCTCGGCCAGGCCGCGAAGTCGGGCACGATGAAGGCGCGCCTCCAGGGCTCGCCCGGCTTCATCGCGCCCGAGCAGGCGACCGAACTCCGCACCGAGAAGAACGCGAAGGGCAAGGAAACGAAGCAGTACGAGCCGGTCACCGAGCTCACCGATGTGTTCAACTTCGGTGCGACGATGTACTGGATCCTCACGCGGCTTCACTCGCCCGCCACGCAGCACACGCCGACCGCGAAGACGCTCACGCTTCCGCCCGAGCGTCTCGGCTCGAGCTCGCCGATCCATCAGACCGACCGCTCGGTGCCCGAGCAGCTGTCGATGCTCATCCAGGACTCGCTTGAGAAGATCCCGACGCGGCGCAAGCCGATGTCGTGGGTTGTCGCGCAGCTCGATGACATGCTGGCGAAGATGCCGGCTCCCGCGCACGCCTGACGGATTTCCCGCGGAAATCCGCGGAATTCGGCCAGAACGCGCGTCTAGAGCTCGGTCGCGGCGCCGGCCCACTCGGCGTCCCACACGGCGTAGCCGCCGAGGAATGCGTTCGAGTTTGCGCCGAGTATGCAGCCCTCGGGCGCATCCTTGAGCGACTTCGAGTTGCCGCCGCCGATCACGATCGCGTCAGGCAGAAGCGCGTTGCGCAGAAGCTTGACGCACTCCGCCACATGCCCGCGCCACTTGCGCGTGCCGAGCCGCTCGCGGCCGCGCACGCCGAGGTAGTCCTCGAACGCCTGACCCTTGCGGTACGGAAGATGCGCGAGCTCCATCGGCAGCACGCGCCGGCCCGCGATCATGCAGGTGCCGAGCCCGGTGCCGAGGCCGAGGAAGAGCATCGTCTCGTCGCGAAGCCCCGCGGCGCGGTGGCTGCCGATCGCCTGCATCGCGGCGTCGTTGAGGATCTTGACCGGCACGCCGAACGCGCGGCGGTAGTCGAAATCCTTCCAGCCCGGGCCGAGGTTGACGGGGTCGCGCAGCGGGCGGCCGTTCTTGATCGGCGTCGGAAGGCCGATCGTGATGCGGTCGACGCGCTCGCCCGCGAGGAGCGTCGCGAGGTCGCGCACGAGCTGTTCGGGCGTGTACGCGGGGCCGGACGGCACCGATCGCTTGTCCGGCCAGTGCGCGCAGCGGGCCTTGGCGTTGGTGCCGCCGATATCGAGCGTGACGGTGACGGGTTGGGGCGACGACGCTGCAGCCATGCTGCTTTCGTCGGCAAACAGCGCGTCACTGGTTGAGCGCGACCAGCCGGGAAGCGGCAAAGCGACCAGGTTGTCGCCGATCAAACGCGTCCCAGGCGGGCCGCGAATTCACTTCGCGGCCTGACCGCCAGAGGGAGCGGCCGCAGCCGCGACCGCTCGAACCACCGGCAGCTGCACCTCCGACCACTTCACGCGGTTCGAGATGTACGGCCCGTTGTAGTGGAAGGCGCGCGGGTCGCCCGCGACTTTCCACTCGGGGTGCTCGGCGAGCCACGCGTTCAGCTTCTGCAGGCCCTTCTCGACGACGCCCGTGCCGTACGGGCCGTTCATGCCGATCGAGAGCACCATGAGCTCGGGGCGGTCGGTGATGACGACCTTGCCGTCCTTGCCCGTCGGCGCGAGGTCCTTCGTGCGGTAGAGGAAGCTCATCGTCCACGAGGTCGATTCCGTCGGCGCCTGCTTGCCGGTGCCGGGCTCGAACATGCCGCGGTAGTCCATCTCGACGGGGCTCGTCATCGCGATGTCGTTGTCCTTGATGTGGTTGAACAGCGGGAAGAAGCCCATGTTCATGCCCATGCCCGCGTTGCCGCTCGAGACATACTCGGCGCGGCGCACGGTCGGGTAGCGCTTGATGTCGATCGCGCCGGGCGGGGTCGGCTCGGGGTAGCCGGCCGGCAGCGGGCTCTCGATCTGCGACGGGCCGAAGCGGAAGCGGCCGCCGCGGATCTCGACCTTCGCCTCCATGTCGCCGCCGACGCGCGTCACCATCTCGGGCGTGCGGACGGGCTGGCACTCCTCGGCGCCGGGCTCGGAGGCGCGGCCCGAGTGGAGCTTCACCTCTTCAGCGTTCGCGGCTTGCGGCGCGGGCTTCGCGTCGGGGGTTGCATCGGCGGTTGCCTCGGGGGTTGCATCGGCGGTTGCATCGGGCGCGCTCCCGGCGCCTTCGGCCGCCTTCACGGGCTCGGGGATCTTGTTCGGGTCGGACTCCGTCGACGCGCAGGCGGCAAGCGGAGCGAGGACGAGAAGAGCGAGCGGCCACCGGGCGAGGAGACGAGTCATGCGTCGGGATTCGTCGAGAGCGCCGTCCGAGATTCGTCCGCCGTTACACTCACCGCCGTGACGATCGCGCCTTTTTCCTACGCTCCCGCGCCAGAAAGCGTCCGACCCACCCTGAGGTCCGAGTACGGCCTCTTCATCGGGGGCCGATTCGTCGAGGCGAAGTCGGGCAAGAGCTTCAAGACCATCAATCCGGCCACAGAGGAGGCGATCGCCACGGTCGCCGACGCGGGCGAACCCGATGTCGCCCGGGCGGTCGACGCCGCGCGCAAGGCGCAGCCGAAATGGGCGAAGACGAAGCCCGCCGAGCGCGCGAAGATCCTGTTCCGCATCGCGCGGCGGATCCAGGAGCGCTCGCGCGAGCTCGCGGTGCTCGAGTCGATGAACGGCGGCAAGCCGATCAAGGAGTCGCGCGACGAAGATCTTCCGCTCGTCGCGCAGCACTTCTTCCACCACGC
>CAIXEV010000373.1 GCA_903918555.1 uncultured bacterium
CCCACACCGTCTCGTAGTACGCGTCGGGGATCGACAGGAAGTCGACGCCTCGGCGGCGGAGTTCTGTGATCGACGACAGCTCGTCGTCGGTGCGCAGCGCCAAGTGCTGGACACCCGGCGTGTTGTCGTGCCAGTCGAGGTACTCCTGGATCTGGCTCTTCTTCTTGCCTTCGGCGGGCTCGTTGATCGGCATCTTGATGAGGTGGTTGCCGCTCGCCATCACCTTCGACATGAGCGCCGAGTACTCGGTGCCGATGTCCTTGTCGTCGAAGTGCTTGAACATGGCGAAGCCGAGGACTTCCTCGTACCACTTCACCCAGTGGTTCATCTTGCCTTCCTCGACATTGCCGACCGCGTGGTCGACGAACTTGAGGCCGCAGGGGTTCGCCTTGTTGTAGGCGTTGAGCGCGAAGTTCTCGACCTTCCTGTAGCCCGGCATGAACAAGCCGCCGGCCTTGATCGCGGGCAGCGAGTACGAGCCCGTGCGCGACACGAAGGTGTGGATCGCGCGGCCGTAGGTCTTGATGCCCGCGAAGGTGACCGAGCCGTTGGCGTCCGACCAGGTCTTCGGCTCGTAGGCGCTTTCGCCGCCGTTCTTGATCGCCTGCTTCCACGCCTTCTCGGCGTCGAACACCGTCAGCGCGAGGTCCTTGACGCCGTCGCCGTAGCGGGCCGACTCCTGCGCGGCGATCCCGTCCTTCACGAGCGAGCTCTCGAGCACGATGCGGATGTTGCCCTGGGTGAGCAGGTACATCGCGCGGTCGCGGCTACCGGTCGTGAGGTCTGCGATCTGCTCGACCTGGAAGCCGAAGGCGCTCGCGTAGAAGAACGCGGCCTGCTTCGCATTGCCGACATAGAACCGCACATGGTCGACATCGATCAGCTGCAGGGGATCGGTGCTGGTCGAGGCGGAGGCCGAGTGGCTGAGGGTCGTCATGTCGCGATGATAGTGCGGCGGCCGCACCGCGCTCAAGTCGCGGAACCGCCGTCTTGCTACGCTCTTCACATGCACGCAGAGGTCCGCCCCGAGTATTCGCCCGAGAACAGGTCGCCGAACGCGGGAAAGTTCATCGCCGTCGCGACGCTGGCGCTCCTGATCCTCGGCGCGCTGGCCACGCTGCTCGTGGTGCTCAACCGCGGCAGTTCGGGGATCCAGACGCCGCCGCAGATCATCGATCCGAAGAGCGGCTACGACCGATCAGGTGCCGGCGCGCCGCCGACCGAGCCCGCGCCGTCCGCGCCGCCGAGCGCTCAGTAGCGCATCAGGCTCTCGATGCGCAGGTCGCCGAGGTTCGAGCGGCCCGAGAGGAACGACAGTTCGATGAGCACGCTCGCGCCGACCAAGGTCGCGCCGAGGCCGTCCTTGCCGATCAGCGAGGCGGCCGCCGCCAGCGTGCCGCCGGTCGCCAAGAGGTCGTCGACAAGCAGCACGCGCATGCCGGGCTTCACGGCGTCGACATGGATGTGAAGCGCGTCGGTTCCGTACTCGAGCGCGTACTCGATCGAGCGCGTCTTGTAGGGGAGCTTGCCCGGCTTGCGCACGGGCACGAATCCGGCGCTCAGCGCGGTCGCCACGGCGGTGCCGAAGATGAAGCCGCGGCTCTCCGGGCCGACCACGACATCGACGCGTTCGCCTCGGAACGGATTGGCCATGAGTTCGACCGCGAGCGCGAGGCCCGCGGGGCTCGCGAGGAGGGGGGTGACATCCTTGAAGACGATGCCCGGCTTCGGGAAATCGGGGATGTCGCGGATCAGCGCTTCAAGCTGCGGGTGCATGCGTGGAAGGTAGCGGATCGGCACGGTGCGCGAGGGTATGATCGGGCCATGAAGGATGCAGGCGACCGCGCGAAGAAGCAGACCTCGATCGAGACCGTCGAACCGATCGGCAAGCGCGTTCTCATCCGCAAGGACGAGGACAAGAAGATCACGAAGGTCGGCCTGCATCTCCCCGACAAGATCGAGATCCCGACGATCACCGGACGCATCGTCACGGTGAGCGCCGAGGTCGAGCGCGACGAGAACTACCCGATCAAGCAGTACGACCGCGTGCTCTTCAACCCGAAGCACGCGATCCCCGTCGACTTCGAGGGCGACAACCGCCTCTTCGTGATCCCCGTCGAGGATGTCGTCGCTGTGCTCCGCCGGGAGCCGTCTTGACAGATCGAGATCCGGCGCGCGCGCCGCGCGAGGTCGCCTGCATGGTGCGTGCGGCGGGCGATCGCCTGCGCGCGCGGATCCGCGTGCCTGGCTCGAAGAGCCTGACCAACCGCCACCTCGTGATCGCGGCGCTCGCCGACGGCGAGTCGCGGTTGTCGGGCGCGCTGCGATCGGACGATTGCGACCGGCTGGTCGACGCGCTTCGCGCGATGGGCGCGGAGTTCGCGTGGGACGCGGCCGATCCGACGGTCTTGCGCGTGCGCGGCGTCGCCGGGCGTCCGCGCGCGGCGGCGCGCGTCGATCTCGGCGACGGCGGCACGCCGACGCGCTTCATGCTCGCGGTGGCGGCGCTTGCCTCGGGACGCACCGAGATCGACGGCAGCGCGCGCATGCGCGAGCGTCCGATCGACGAGGGCGTCGACCTCCTGCGCGCGATCGGC
>CAIXEV010000374.1 GCA_903918555.1 uncultured bacterium
AGTCGAAGTAGATGTCCGCGACACCTCCTGACATCGCGTCGCTCTACCTCGCCACGATCGTCACCATCGACGACCACGGCACCTGCCGCCTCGCGCACGAAGTCGCCGCGAGGCTCGGCACGCTGCATGTCCTCACCGCGTGGAACCCGGGCGACGAGCGCCCCTCGCGCGAGGTGAACGACCACGCGAACGAAGCGCTGCGCGCCGACCTCGCGCGGCGCGGTCTCGCGCCCATGCGCGCGCTCGGCAGCGACCCGAACTCGCCCCACGCCGAGGAGAGCTGGGCCGTCGCCGGCTTCAACGACCGCGACGCCCGCGAACTCGGCGCGAAGTACCGCTAGGTCGCGGTGTTCCGCATCACGGCCGCGCGGCAGACGGTGCTCGGGTGCTTCGCGGAGTGGGAGGTTGAGCGGGAGTGGAGGGCGGAGCGCTGTCGCGACACGACCTGACGCACTCAACCTTGCTGGATCTGCCTCTTCACCCAATCCATCGTCTCAAGGAACCCCTTCAGCGTCTCAGCGGAGGTCAACTCCGCGAGCGCGAACGAGGGTTGTGCGCTGGCTCGATCCAGCCCGATCTTCTCGGTGAGGAGGTCGTTGAGCCTGCGCAGCAACTCCTCGCGGGCGTCCAGCGGCTCCATGCCGCCGCCGCGGCTGGCGAGGTGGCCGAGCTGGAGCTTCACGCGACCATCGACACTGACCGCTACCGGCCACACCATTTTCCCGTTCAGCGGGATCTCCGGGACGAAGGAGCCCTTCTTCGAGGTAGTGAATCCTACCTCGGCGCCATTCGCGCCACACCATTCCATGAGACTGGCAACCGCGTCTTCTGCGCGCTGGCCACACTCGCTCTGGATTGCGTCCATGAACGACTCTTCGTCCCAGGGAAACCGCTCTGGGTCAGTGCGCCGCCGCTTCTCCAGTGCACCGGTTGTGAGTCCGACGACGCGTGGAACAAGAATGTGGAGCCGGTCATTCCTGTATTGCCGCACCTCGACGCCAACGACTTCGATTCTCTCGAGCTGAGCATTGAGAAACTCGATCACGCGGATGAGGTTCTGCGGGAGTCGGTCCGCGAGGAACACAAGGCGGATCTGGTGCTCGCTCAGCGCAGCCTCCGCCTTGGCCCAAAACTCCTCGATGCGATCGGAAAGGCTTCTGGAACTTCCGTCAGGCACCTCGCCGGAGCGCAGCAGATGCTCGAGTCGTGCCTCGGATTCCGCGTCCGAGCCACAGGTTTTTTGGAATAGAGCCCGCATCTTCCCTGGGGGCAGGCTCTCGCGGATGTTCGCCGCATACTCGAGCACCTGGCCCACGACGTAGCGTCGGACGCGCCGATCTCGACTCCGCTTCACCTCTACAAGTGTCGGAGTCCCGTACTGATCGATGAAGAGGTGATCCAGCCTCCAGGGCGACCGCTCCCCGCCCGTCGGTTGAATGCTGAGTTCAGGCTCGATCAGAACGAATCGAAGGCCGCTACCGAGCATCTGTTCGCCCGCGAGAAGCTCAGGAGTAGCGGAGAGCATCCTTTGCAGCTGTTGCTCTGAGTCGATGTCAGTGTTGGGAACAACGCCAGTAACCTGATCGCCCTCGACGGAATAGATACTGCTCGCCATGCGGCCGATTGTATTGGAGGCGATCCATGCGTTGCGCGACCATGGCAAGACCTCCGCGACTAGAGATGAACGTTGTTTCGAAAAAGTACCCGCTCAAGCCGTGCAGTCAGTTCGCTCCACGGCGCCGACAGCGGAAGCCGCACCACCCGCACGGCGAAACCGCCGAGGTCGATGAGCTGCTCCGTGGCTTCGTCCATGGCGGGGTAGAGGAGCACCCCGTCGACCCGCTTGGGCGCCGGTGGCGTGTCGTGGGTCCGCGCGAGATACGCGTAGATCTGTCGAAGATGCGCCGCGTGAAACGACTCCTCGCCGTACGGGCTGCTGGAGGTCCACTCGCGCATGTACTTACACTCGACGATGCGCACGGCGCCATCATGCTTGATCGTCACATCGGTCTCAAGTCCGCCGACATGAGGCTGTTCGGCCGCACTCCAGTGAAGCCGCGAGCGCCCAACGCTCGTGCCGCGCGGGGCGTGCGCGCGTCCGTAGCGCCGCACGAAGCGCTCGAACACCTTCCGCATCTTGACCTCGTCCTGCACCAACCGCCGCGCCCATTCTTCGCCAAGGCGCTCGTCCGGCTGTCCCGAGTCCACGATCAGCCGCGCGATGAAGCGCACGACCCGATATCGGCGAGTCGCGATTGATCGCGGAAGAGCCGAGAGCAGTCGCCGCGAGAGCCGCACATCGCCCACATCGCGCATCTCGCGGACAAGGGCGCGAAGACCATCCTTCGCAGGTGACTCGTCAGAGGTCCGCGCAAGTTGCCGCGCCGCTGCCTTCAGCACGCGGTTGTGTGCCGTATCGGCGCCGAACTCGTCAAATCTGCAGGCAAGTCGGCGTGTCGGAATCGCGCACGATGCGATCGACTCAGCCACGAGCATCCGCCCGCGCGGCCGCGTCGTGAGCTCCTCATCCTGCGAGTAACCGCGCTCAAACCCGCGCAGACGAATGCGGTCGGCTGCGCGCGCAAGCATCGCTTGCAGCACGTCGTCGAAACGGGCTCCGTCTTCGCGTGCGGCCTCGCAGTCGTCGAACTCGTCGAGCAAGTCGCCCGCATAGAAGGCGATCCGCAGGAGATTCGCGACGGGAATCGGGGGCAGGCTCTGTGCGCGGCCTTCGGTCATGCGTCAGAAACTCGGGATCAGCTCGAGCAACTTTCTGCGCAGCGCGGGGTGTTCGACGCAGTATTCGTCGATGAGCGGGCGGATCTCCCGCTCGAAGACGCGCGTCGCCCAGGCTTCGACGGCCTCGCCGCGACCGGGATCGAAGGTGCAGAAGAAGCTGTGCCCGATCGCAAAGTCCTCGCCAAACGACTTGTCCGCGATGATCAGATCGTTGATCGAACGCATCGCATCGACGATCGTGCGCGCGACGCGACGGCCCCGCTCTGTCGCGCTTGCGCCCTCGTCCGCGCCTGGCGCGAACTGGGCCAGCATCGTGTCGAAGAACACTGGCTTGTCGTAGGCGGGCACAAGGCGGATGAACGCAAAACGTCGCCGCAGTGCGTAGTCGACAAGCGCGATCGATCGGTCGGCCGTGTTCATCGTGGCAAGCACATACACGTTCTCTGGTATCCAGAAGTCAGTGCTCCCGTCGTACTCCAGGCTCAGTTTGACGCTGTGCTTCGAGCCCCTCTTGTCAGCTTCGATGAGTGACAGCGCTTCGCCGAGGATCTTCGCGACATTGCCGCGGTTGAACTCGTCGATAAAGAGGACGAACTTGTCGTCCTTCGATCGCCGCGCTGCATCGGCGATCCGCACAAGCGGGCCGTTCGCGACTGCGAATCCATCCTTGGTCGGGCGGATGCCCCGTACGAAGTCTTCGTATGAGTAGGATGGATGAAACTGAACTCGATGCACACGCTCTGCCGCGCCGGCGACGTGCTGGGCGAGTCTCTGGGCGAGGAAGGTCTTGCCCGTCCCCGGAGAGCCCTGCAGGACAACGGCACGCTTGGTGGCGATCGCCGCCAAGATCGCCTCGATATCGCTGCGCGGCGCGAAGGAATCGGACTCGATCGCCTGCAGCATCGAGTGCTCTTCCTCTGCAGGATCGAAGCTTGGCTCGGCGGTCGAGGCCGGTGCGACGCCGAAGGCGGCGACATCGAACGGCTGCTGGCGGAAGAAGGCTTCGATCGAACCCTCGTCGTGACCTCGCTCCTCCATGCAGCGTGTGGCGGCCGCGGTCTGCGAACCAAGAATGAGGTCGACGATGTCGGGGTACTGCGACATCTCCGTTAGAGTCTTGGTGGGCAACTGCACGCGATCCGGCATCGCCCGATCGTGGACATCGAACCAGTCGACGCGCCGCACATGGGCGTAGTCGGGAGCGGCCTTGTCGAACGTGTACGGGCCAACGATACGGCCGAGGGCAAGAAGCCGCGAGTTCCCTGCACGGGCGACCACGAGCTCGCCCTCGCGGATCGAATGCGCGAACTCCCAGCAGGCACGCGAGTCATTCTTCGGGTTGCGGGAGCCCGACAGCTCCTTAACGCGGCCATGGATCTGAGCGCGACTCATCGTCGAGAGGTCGCCGACCTGTTCGCCTTTGTAGGTGAAGCCGATGGCAATCTCGCCCTTCGCACGGAACTGCGCCCACCGCTCGGAGTTCTCGCCTGTACCGATGAGCCAGAGGCGGGGGCCAACTTTGGCCCGTGATGCTGTCGTCACATTCTCGTCGTCATCCCACTCTTCTTCGCGCGCAGCATCCCACTCCGCATACTTCTCGTGCGCCGCGTCGAGCATCTCCATCGCGGTCATGGACTCCATGGCCGCGCGCCCGGCGTCGAGCAAGCGCCAGGTCCCGCCGCCGCGCTTGAGATAGCCAGCTTTCTGGAAGGCAATGAAACCGTAGCCGGTCGCTGCGTCCCATCGCTCTTGTCCCGAGGCGTTTGAACTCAGCTCCTCTGGTGTCAGATTCAGCCTCGGCCGAATCGCATCCATGACCTGTGACTTCTTTGCCGCACCGCCGCACTCCTTCAGATACTCACAAGCGGCGCGGAAGAACTCGGCGATCCGCGCGTCGGGGATTCGGCGCGATTGGGAATCTCGTGGTTGCTCAGACATGCTTGTCCTCTCGTGTCTCAACGCGCAGCGACCAGTGCTTCGCTCGCGATCAATGCTTCAAAGTATCCCGCGATTCGTGCCGCGGTGGGGGCGTGGTTCACCAGCACGCCAATCTCGATGTTCTCGCTCTGCGCCCTGGCCGTCAGGTTGGCGCTCGTCACGAAGGCCTTGCGGCGGTCGATGACCACGACCTTGGCGTGCATGGTGGCGCGCGCCTCGCGATCCATCGCCAGCCCGCGCGGGTCGTAGCACAGCGTTGGTCGCCGCGCACCACGGGGCCACTGCTTCGTCCAAAATTCGTCGGCAAGACGTGCGACGAGGTCGCTGGTGATCGTGGTGTCGCTACCTCGCTGGAAGTTCAAGACAATCGTGGCGCGGCGCGAGGGGTCGGCGTCGAGAAAGTCCGCGAGCGGTGCGAGCAACTCGCGCGCGTAGCCAGCGACGAAGCTTGTGACGAGCACCTCCTCGCGGGCTTCTCGGATCAGGCTCGCGAAGACGGCAGCCGTATCGCGCATCTCGACGCCCTCGACGAGCGGCCCCGACAGCACCAGTTCGACCAGCTTCGACAACTCGCCTGCCGCCGAGGCTCGTCGCGCCTCAAGCGCAGCCTCGCACGCAAGCGCCAATCCAGCCTCATCGGTGCTCCCGCGAAACAACTCGACGAAGGAGACCGCCTCTGTCTGGGGGATCCCAAGCGCCCCCGCGATCCGCGCCGCACTGGACTCTGTGCTCAAGGAGCCGCTTCGCAGCCCCTGCGCCAGCGCACGCAGCGCGGTCTCTTGGAGTCCGGCGATGCGCGCAGGCAGCGACATCAAACCACGCCCTCGAAGAAGGCCGCACCCTCCGACTCAACCGTAGGGACGACCAGCGAACGATCGAGGAAGTCATTGCGCTGCTCGCAAGATGTCTCTGGCACAAGCAAGCAGCCGTGACAAGCGGCACCGTTCAGCTGGGCTGCTCCAGGGGCAGCGGGGTCGTGCTGCGCGCACACCGGGTCGTTCGAGCACAACAGGGCGGTCTCACGAGCGCGCTTCATGTGGCGCGAGATCATGCGCCCTGCATCGACCA
>CAIXEV010000375.1 GCA_903918555.1 uncultured bacterium
GCGAACGCTGCCTCGGAGTGGACGATTGGAATGGTCGAGATGTGCTGACCGAGGACCGAATCAGCGGACGCGCGGGGCGCCGGCCGGCACTGACGCGCTCGCGCGCGCCGCGTCGGTGCTCGGCGTGAGCCCGCCTGCGACGCCGGCAACACCTTCGGCGGTCGAGCGAGCGATCGCGAGCAGCGTGTTGGTCGGCAGCGCGGCGACCAGGGCCGGATCGCGAGCGATCAGGATCTGGAGCAGCACTTCGTTCGTGATGTCGGTTTCGGTCCGGCTATCCGAAATCTGGACGCGGAGGCCACGGCGAACAATCGCCAGAACCTCGTCATGCGTCAGATGCGTCGAACGGCTCGTGTCATAGAGACGGCGGTTCGGGTACTTACGGATGCGGATCACATCGGTGGATGGAGCCTGGAGGATCATGGGCGCGGCTTCGCAGACCTCATGTCTCGGATTCGCCACCGCATCAAGAAGTTGTGCAATCGTCGCAACTTCGCCACACATGTCGCGCGTTCGCAAAAAGCCGCTTCTGGCTCAGCGGACCGTGCCGAAGACCCAGAAATCCGAGGTCTTCCCGTTGCCGGAGAAGCGGCATGGGAAGAGGAACGGCCCCGTCGGGGCGCCAAGGTCGGTCACCCGGACCTTGACCAGCAAGGAGTCGCCGTCGGGCGTCTGGGAGACCATCTGGGTCTGGAAAGAGGGCGCCTGGCTTTGCACCGAGGCGATGCGCGCCCCGCGCATGTGCTTGAGCTCGACCTCGAACTCCATCGAGGACTTCGGCGACATGGCGCCGGCGTTGGCGCGGAACTCCGCGAAGCCGAACGCGGGCGTGATGCGCGTCGACGCGTGGCGAACGCGCAGGTCGAGCACGGGGCACTTCGGATGGTCGGTCTCGACGATCAGGAACGGCGGCACCGCGAGGAACTTCGAGCACAGCGCGCTCGGCGCGCTGAAGTCGTACCGAACCGTGTGCTTGGTCGCCGGCTTCATGGGCGAGCCGTCGGCCGTCATGGCAGGCTTGCCGTCGACCGTCTTCACGGTGAACGGCGTGCCGTCGGCCGACTGCAGCTCGAAGGTGCCCTTCACGCGATCCGGCGCGAGCGCATCGATGAAGTTCGGCGTGGCGCGCACCGCGTAGGCGGTCTCCGCCTCGATCTTCAGCACCATCACCTGACCGAGTCCCTTGAAGGCCATGTTGACGACGGCCGTCTTGGTGCCAGGCGTCTGCGAGGTCTTCATCGACATCGGCATCTCGATCGAGCCTCCCGCCGGGATGACCTTGCCCGCCATGTCGACGGTCGTGCAGGTGCAGCTCGGCTTCGCGGCGAGGATCATCACATCCTCGTTGAGCGGGTTGCTGATCTTGATGGTGGTGGACACGGTGGAGCCCGGCTCGACGATGCCGAAGTTCACATCGGAAGGCTCGGCCTTGATCGGTCCCGGGATCTCCTTGCTCTTCGGATCCGGGTTCGACTGGCCGGCGGCCGAGGCGGGTGTCTGCTGCTCGGCGGCATGCGTCGGGGTGACCGCGCCCAGCGCGACCGTGACGGCGAGCGCGAGCGCCCAGCGGAGGTTCGATCGGCGGGCTGGAGCGAGGCAGGCGCCGAGGAAGGCACCGAGGCAGGCGTCGAGGCAGGCGTGGGGGCGGACATCGAGGTGCGAGGACATGGTCGCGATGATACGAGCGACGCCAGCCGCCGCTGCAAATCCGTACACTCGCCGCCATGCGCGCCATCACCATTCAGCGGCAGGGTTCGCCTGTTCTCCCCAATGTCGCCGTCGTGACCGACCACCCCGAGCCCGCCGTCGGGCCAGGCGAGGTCCTCGTGCGGACCGAAGCCGCCGCCCTGAACCATCTCGACCTCTGGGTGGGCCGCGGCCTCCCCGGAATCGACATCCGCTACCCCGCGATCTCGGGGTCGGACGGAGCGGGGGTGGTGGAGGCGGTGGGCGCGGGCGTGGACCCGGCGTGGGTCGGTCAGCGCGTCCTCCTGAACGCGGCGGTGCCGAAGCCGGACCCCGCGCGGCCGGGCCTGCGGCCGACGCCCGCCGACATCTTCATGATCGGCGAGCACGGCCCGGGCTGCCTTGCCGAGAAGTTCGTGGCGCCCGTCGCCAATGTGCTCGAGATCGGCGACGCGGACCCCGTGCAGGCCGCCGCCTTCGGACTCACCCACCTCACCGCGTGGCGCATGATGGTGACGCAGGCAGGCCTCCGCGCGGGCATGGTCGTCCTCATCACCGGTATCGGCGGCGGCGTCGCGCTGGCAGCGCTCGCCATCGCGCGGCACTTTGGCTGCGAGACCATCGTGACCAGCCGCCACCAGTCGAAGCTCGACCGCGCCCGCGCGCTGGGCGCCAACCACACCGTGCTCGACGCGGGCGCCGACTGGTCGCGCGAGGTGCGGCAGATCACCGGCCGCCGCGGCGTCGACCTCTGCGTCGACAGCGTCGGCAAGTCGATCCACGGCTCCTGCATCAAGAGCCTCGCCCGCGGCGGAACCTACGCCACCTGCGGCGCCACCACGGGCCCCGACGCAACCACCGACCTGACCCGCATCTTCTGGAGCCAGCTGAGGATCGTCGGCTCGACCATGGGCGACATGCGCGAGTTCCGCGAGGTCGTGTCGCTCTTCCGTTCGGGCGCGATCAAGCCCACCATCGATCATGTGTTCGCTCCCTCGGCGGGGCGCGACGCCTTTGCCCGGCTCGAGGCAGGGGAACAGTTCGGCAAGCTGGTGGTCGACTGGCGAAGGTCGTGAAGGCCGTCAGGATTCTCGGGATCCCGAATTGACGGAAGTTGCCGTGTTCCCTCGAAAGGTGCGGGTGCAGGGGCTATACTGGGCTTCCGAGAGTTCCGATCCTGATGAGCGACTCAACCGTGAACACTCCCACCCGTCCTGCTCCCACGCAGAAGCCGTCTCCGAAGACCCCGACCGAGACGCTTCCGCCGTGGAATGTCATTCTTCACAATGACGATGTGAACGACATGGGCTTCGTCGTCGAGTCGCTTTGCCGCTTCGCGCGCCTGACCCTGCCGGCGGCCACCCGCTGCACGATGGAGGCGCACCGCAAGGGCATCTCGCTCGTGATCGCGACCCACCGCGAGCACGCAGAGCTCATCGCCGAGCAGCTGGTTTCGCTTCGCCTCACGGTGACGATCGAGCCGGCCAACTGACGCGTTTCTGACGCGTTTCGGGCGCGCTTCGGGCGCGCTCACTCCACTTCTTCTGTGCGTCTTTCCGCCGCTGCCTTGCGACCGCGTCGCGGTTTCTCGCGCATCCCCGCCGAGAGGCTGAACCGAGGCCGAAACGCAAAGTGCTGGGCCGTGCGTCAAACCGACGAACTGCCCGTTCACGCTGGATGTACCCCGTTGCGTCGAGGGCTGCGAGAAGGCATCCGAATTGTGCGAACGCATTCGTTATCAGGCGCCACCGCGACCACAAGGTTCTCAGACTAAGGAATGTACCGTCTGGACGGTTGGCGCCGATCTTTTGCAACCCCACGCCAAAGGTTGCAAGGGAAATATCTCTTCACAATCAGATTCCGTTTGGATGATCCGATCGCGGCATTAGATTTAACCCGTTCCTCTACGCCCTCGCTCCGCCCATCGGCGGCGTGTGGTCTCGGAGGAACCCTGAGTGTGTCGAAGCGGGTTCGAGTGTGTCGGATCCCGCCAGATTGTCCCGGTTGAGGTCGCGTGGCCTCAGTCCATCAGCCTTGATCCCCTCGTTGGGATCTCTTTTAGGAGCGATGCGATGAAGATTTCTTGTGGTACGAGCCTGCTCGTGACCGCCGTTCTGACGGCCGGTTTCACGAACACGGCGATGGGCCAGGTGAACGACGAGTGTTCGGGAGCCGTCACGCTTCCGAGCGGCGTTGCCGTCGCCTTCGATACGACCAGCGCCACCAACAGCGCTGATCCCGTCCCGTCCGATGCGCAGTGCGCTGCCACCTTCCTTGACTGGGGCACCAGCAACAAGGACGTGTGGTTCAAGTTCACCGCGGCC
>CAIXEV010000376.1 GCA_903918555.1 uncultured bacterium
AGCCTGAGCGAAAGGCGCCGGAGTCGCCCTTCGTATCGTGTGGCATCACTTTGAGTGATGGCGGCCTCGCACGCGCGCAGCGCAGTTCGACCACCACCCCAACCCAGCGCCATCCGCCGCTTGACGCGGCGCCTTTGCCTGCTTATACCTTCAAATTATCTGAAGGTCTACGCATGAGCTACCGAGATCAGAAATCAGCCCTCCGCGCCATCACGGCGATCGCCGCATCCCAAGGTGGTTACTTCACCGCCCAGCAGGCAAGCGGAGTGGGATACGACTATCCGCACCTCAGCTACCACATCGCGGCAGGCAACTTCGAGCGTGAAGGGCGGGGGCTGTACCGCATTCCGACGCTCCCGCATTCGGAGCACGACGACCTCGTGCGCCTCCGGTTCTGGAGCCGCGGGCGCGACGACGAACCGCAGGCAGTCGTCTCACACCAGACGGCGCTCGCGCTGCACGACCTCGCCGAGTTCATCCCGACCCGCATCCATCTCACCGTGCCGTCGTCGTTCCGGAGGCCCGCGCCCAAGGGGTGCGCGCTGCACAAGGCCGCGCTCGCCCGAGCCGACACGCAGGAAGTGGGGGCGCTTCGGACGACCACGCCGCTGCGGACCCTTTCAGATCTGGCGGCTGATCCATCCCTCCCCACCGAGCAGTTCGAGCACGCTGTGAAGGCGGCGTCAATCCGCGGCATGATCAGCCGGTCGCAAGCGGACAAGCTTCGATCGATCCGCAAGGCGGCGATCGCTCCAAGGCGCGTTCGGAGCAGGCGCGCATGACCCCGTCGTATCCGAACGCGGAGGCGTTTCGACAGGCGCTCGAAGCCCGACTTCGCAACGCGGCGCAGGAGCGCGGTGTCCAGATTCAGGGGCTGCGACTGAAGACGGCGATTGAACGCCTCCTCGCACGGCTCTTTGACGACGCCAGTTCGCCTTGGCTCCTGAAGGGCGGCTACGCGATGGAACTCCGCTTCCGGCCGAAGGCTCGAACGACGAGAGACCTCGACCTGACCGTTGGGGACGCTGTCGATGCGACGGCGCTCCGCCGGCGCCTGATTGAAGTCCACGAGTCGCTCCAGTCCGCAGCGGCGAAGGACCTCGGCGACTCGTTCGAGTTCCTGATCCAGCCTGCGCGCAGCGAGATCGCGGCGGCAACCGGCGGCGGAGGCGTGTTCGGCGTCGTGGCGCGGATGGCGGGCCGTGACTTCGCAAGATTCCACATCGATGTCGGCTTCGGAGACCCCGTGCTCGGCGAGGCCGAGACCCTCGTCGGCGATGCGCTGATGGACTTCGCGGGTCTCGCGCCGGCGCGGGTGCGCGCGATCCCCAAGGCCCAGCAGTTTGCCGAGAAGATCCACGCCTACACCTTTCCGTGGACGGACCGCGAGAACACTCGCTCGCGCGACCTCGTGGACCTGTTGCTGCTGATCGAGCGCGGAGAGCTTGCGGCGGCCGAAGTCCGCGGTGCGCTCGTCGAGACATTCCGCCGCAGGGCGCGCCAGTCGCTACCGACGCATCTTCCCGCGCCACCGTCCGCTTGGAGGGACGAGTTCCCAAGCATGGCGCTTGAGGCCGGCATCTCCACGACCGATGTCGCGAAGGCGTTCGCGGCGGTCGCCGCGTACTGGGACGGACTGAAGCCCTTCGGCGACGCCGGGTCGACCTGATCCGTTGGCGCTGGGCTTGGTTGGCGGCATGGATTCCAGCTGGTCGTGGTGCGGTGTCCGGCGCCCGGCCGAAGGCGGAGCGCAGCGAAGCCTGAGCAGAAAGCGTCGGAGTCGCAAAACGTATCGTGTGGCGACACCATCTGGTGATGGCGGCCCCGAACGCACCCAGCGCCGTTCGATCACCACGGCAGTCCCGCGTCTCACCACCGCACGATGTGCTCCCGATACGGCTCATCGTCCTCCGCCTTCGTGAAGACGATGTCCTCGCGCATCTGGTCGGGCGTCAGCGTGTCGTTGAACTTGCAGAGGTACGGAAAGTCCATCTTCACCGCGTCGAAGAACCCCTTCGGCGTGGTCTCGAACTCCAAGCGAAGGAGGGGCTGCCCCGGCATGTTCCCCGCGAATCGCAGGGTCATCCGATCCTTGCAGGTCATCTTGCTGCTCGAGGCAAGGTAGATGAGGACCTCGGTCTCGAAGCCGCCCGTGGCCGTCAGCGCGAGCGGGTAGATGGGGTTCGGGCTCGGGAAGCGGAGAATGAGAGGAGCCGCGAGGCCCTCCGAGACGACCCGTTGCTTGGCTTCGCCGACGCTTGGGTTGATCATCGCCGCGACGAAGCACCAGCCCTTCGAGACATGCGATTCGAAGGCTGCGGTGTCGCCATCGCCAAACCTGAAGTTGTGCTCGTTGAGCCAGGCGATGAGGCGCTCGGCACTGTCCGAACGGACGACGCTCACATCGTAGATGCCGACGCGTTCCTCTGCGATCAAGTCGACTCCGTCCGCGCCGCGGCTTCGGCCCAAGCTCGGAAGCAGGATTCCCGCGAAGAAGCAGCCGAAAAGAACGAGGATCGCGTAACGGGCAAGCGGTTCCCTGTTCCTCCGAAGCCATGCCGGACGCGGGAGGACGAGCGACAGCACGCAGAGGAGCAGCGTCGCCAGCGCCCCGACTGTGACCGTGACGAGCAGGACGCCGAACACCGTTGGCCAGACCTCCGTGACCCGCGGCGTTGAGCGTCTCGCGAGGTCCATGAACAATTCCTCAGCCGAGTCGGCGGGCATGCTCGCAAGTTCAGGCACGGCAGGCACGGGCACAACCCAGCCAATTGGCGGCGGATTGTCGCCCTTCGGAATCTCATACTTGCTTTGCAGGACGAGCGTCTGCGTCCCCTCGTCGAACAGGATGAGCGCGCGCTGGTAGGGGATCTCCGGCAAAACGCGTTCAGGCCAGTACATCTTGCCGTCCGCGAAGGCGGCGGATGCGATTGCGGCAAGAAACAGTATGGGGATCACGAACAGTTTCATGACTTGATGTACCCACGATAGACGAATCAGTCGCGCAAGCAACGCTGTTCATGGTTCGACGCAACGAAAATCCTCGGCCGGCGCGCATCGAAATCCTCAACCCGAGTCCAGCCAAACGACCGCTCAGATCCCGCGCATGGCTTGACGCGCCTCTTGATGGAGCGGCTTGCGGCGCTCGGCGAAGAGTCGCCTCACCTCCGCCATGTCCGCTTCCGACAGTCGGAGCTCCCACAACCCCATGCAGTCGTCGACCACCCGCGGGGAGAGCCACCGCACCATCTCCGGCCAGAGCGAGCGGTGGCTGTCGAAGAGGTGCTCGTAGAACCCGACACCCGCGGAGTTCCACAGGTCTTTCGCACGCTGCTCGCTGCACCACTCGGCAAACCCATAGATCCGCCGCAGCGTTTCGAGGTCACTATCCTGGTGGGCCTCTCGAACGCGCTGCAGCAGGTCGAAGAAGACCAAGTGGACGCTGTAATCCCGCCGCTGCACCTCGAGTCGCATGTCGGGGAAGAGCGTCAACACCATCTGCCGCCACTTTGCCATGCGGGAGGAGGCTCCGTTCGCGAACGACACGGGGGTTCCGCGCGCGCGCGGGTGGTCGACTCGCCTGACGAGCAGTCTAGCCCCCGCGCGTCTGAGGTGGCATCGGCGGATGTTCCTGAAGCGAGCCGAGGTGCAGGCCTCTGCACAACCCCTCACCCCCCGCGCCCAAACCCCCGCGCCTGCGCCAGCCACCTCTCGCGCCGCGCGGGCGTGCTGCTCTTCACCGGCCCGAAGTCCGACACCGCGACCGGCTTCACGCCGCTGAACCCGAGGATGGTGTGCTTCATCTGCTTGTGCCCCGGCATGCCGCTCACCCAGCGGTAGTACCACGGC
The DNA here is from genome assembly GCA_903918555.1 of uncultured bacterium. Taxonomy (GTDB): domain Bacteria; phylum Planctomycetota; class Phycisphaerae; order Phycisphaerales; family SM1A02; genus QWPT01. Next base: position 3,850 of record CAIXEV010000376.1, read on the forward strand.
GGCGTGTCCATGGTGACGAGCAGGTGCGCCGAGCGCCCCGCGAGAAGGCGATCCCAGAACACCGAGCCATCGCGAAACTTGAAGGCGAAGCCCGGCAGGAACACGCGGTCGATGAAGCCCTTCAGCAGGGCCGGCATCGCGCCCCACCAGAGCGGGTAGACGAAGACGAGGTGCTCGGCCCAGCTGATCGACGCCTGCGCCGCAACGAGGTCGGGCTCGAGCGGCTGCACCGCGGCGTAGCCGTTGTGAAGAATCGGATCGAACGAAAGCGCCCCAAGCGAAACCACCCGAACCTCATGCCCGCCCGCCTCGGCGCCCTCGGCATACGCCCGGGCCAACCCGCCGCAGAGGCTGTCGGTGCGAGGGTGGCCGAGGATGATGAGGATGCGTTTGGGCATGGG
>CAIXEV010000377.1 GCA_903918555.1 uncultured bacterium
GGCCTGAGCCTCGCCCGTGATCCGTGGCAAGCCTTCCACTCTTCGACATCTCGGGGATCGATCTCAATCAAACGATCTGCGACAGCGCCGGTCTCGATGAGTTCCTGCCCCAGACCGGCCCCATGCGGCAGGTCAATCGCATCGTATGGACCGATGAGATCTTCAAGCGCTGCGTCGCGATCAAGGATGTGCGCCCGGACGAGTTCTGGTGCGATCACCACATCAAGGGTCGCCCGCTGTACCCAGGCGTGCTGATGATCGAGTCGAACGCCCAGGCCGCGAGCTGGCTGTTCCGCAAGCGCTTCCCCGCGCTCGGATTCCTCGGCTTCCTCCGCTGCGACGAGACGAGTTTCCGCGGCCAGGTCGTGCCGGGCGACACCTTCGTGATCCTCGTCGAGGAGATCGAGGCGAGCCCGCGTCGCTTCATCTCGAAGTCGCAGGGCTTCGTCCGCGGAAAGCTCGTGTTCGAGGCCAAGATCACCGGCATGGCGATCTGAGCCCGAACGGGGGCACGCCGTCCTCGCGCCGCCGTCCTCGCGCCGCAGTGCTCGCGCCGCCGCCCTCGCGCCGCCCCCATGCTTCCGCCGCTTGCGTTCCACCCGATCCTGAAGCCCCGCGCCTGGGGCTCCACGCGTCTTTCCTCGCTCGGAAAGCCGGTTTCCAGCGGCACGCGCATCGGCGAAAGCTGGGAACTCGCCGACCTCCCCGACTCGATTCCAGACGGCCAGTCCGTCATCGCGGGCGGTCGCTTCGCCGGCATCCGCCTGCGCGAGCTCCGGCTCTCGCACCGCGACGAACTGCTCGGCGTCACGACGCCCGCGCCCGACGGCGCGTTTCCGCTGCTCGTGAAGTACCTCGACGCAGCGGAGCACCTCTCGGTGCAGGTTCATCCCGACGCCGCCTTCGTGCGCGCCCACCCGAGCGCGCACCTCAAGACCGAGGCCTGGGTCGTGCTCGATGCCGCGCCCGGCTCCGTGCTCTTCCGCGGGTTCCGCCCGTCGGTCACGCGCAACGACTTCGAGGCCGCGCTTGCCGGTGGCACCGTGGTCGAGTTGCTCGAGGCGATCGAAGTCCAGCGCGGCGATTGCGTCTACCTTCCGAGCGGCACCTGCCACGCGCTCGGCGCGGGCATCGTCGTCGCGGAGATCCAGACCCCGAGCGACACGACCTTCCGCGTGTGGGACTGGAATCGCGACGACCCCGCGCGTCCGCTCCACCTTGACGAAGCGCGCGCCTGTCTCCGATTCGGCGCCGACCAGAGCGACGGCATCGCCGGGCTCGTGCGCCGCGTCGACGCCCCGTCGTTCGAGGCGCACGGCTTCGTCACCAGGCGCCTCGCGCGCACGCCCTTCTTCCGCATCGAATGGGTCGAGGCCACGCGCGCGTCGAACCTTCCGATCGAGCCGAGCGGCGTCGCCGAGATCTGGATGACCCTGGCGGGCGCCGCGCGCTGGCGCATGGCCTCGGGCGAGGTGGCCGCCCCGCTCGGAACCACGGTCCTGCGCCCCGCCTCGGTCGAACCGGGCGAGGTCGAGCTCGACGCGGGCACCGTCATCCTGCGAACCACCTGCGGCAGCCCCCTCGACGGCGCCATCGCAGGTGGATAACCCCCGAGAACCGTCGAATCCTCGAACGCGAAACCAATGCGCGCGGCGGAATGCCGGTGGATCGCATAGCGTCCATCGCGCGCCGCACACGCGGCAGGAGCGATGAAACACTGATGGGCCAGCCCTTCTCGGAGCGTGTCCTCAAGCAC
>CAIXEV010000378.1 GCA_903918555.1 uncultured bacterium
CAGCTCCGGCGAGAGGCAGAAGTCCTCGCGCTCGAGGTGGCGCCGCGCGACAAGATCGCGCAGGTCGCCGTAGGTCGGCCGCTGGATGAATCCGTTGTCGACCATCCAGAAGTCGTTGAACATCTTCGAGAGGTACTTCGCACCGTTGTCGCAGATGAGCGTCACGACGCGCTTCGGCTCGGTCTGCTCGCGGCAGTACCGCAGCGCCGCCGCGAACAGCGTCCCGACCGACGAACCCGCGAGCACGCCTTCCTTCCGGAGCAGCTCGCGCGCGGTGTGGAACGCCTCGCCGTCGGAGATCGCATACGCCTTCGAGACAAGCTCGAGGTGGCAGATCGACGGAATGAAGTCCTCGCCGATCCCCTCGACGAGCCACGAGCCCGGCTCGACCTTCTTCCCTTCGTTGACGAGCGGCGCGAGGATCGACCCGACCGGATCGGCCAGCACCATCTCGCACTTCGGATTGCGCTCCTTGAGGTACTTGCCGACGCCGCTCACCGTGCCGCCCGAGCCGATTCCCGCGACGAAGGCGTCGATCTTGCCCTCCATCTGCTCCCAGATCTCGGGGCCGGTCGTCTCGTAGTGGGCGCGCGGGTTCGCCTCGTTCGTGAACTGGCTCGCGTAGAACGCGTCAGGGTCGTCCTTCGCGATCTTCTCGGCGACATCCTGGTAGTACTCGGGGTGGCCCTTCGCGACATCCGAGCGCGTGAGCACGACCTCTGCGCCCATCGCGCGCAGGTGCGAGATCTTCTCGTCGCTCATCTTGTCGGGGACGACCACCGTCAGCCGGTAGCCCTTCTGCCCCGCCACGAGCGCGAGCGCGAGGCCGGTGTTGCCCGCGGTCGCCTCGACGATGCGGCCGCCCTTCTTCAGCTTGCCCGACTTCTCGGCGTCCTCGATCATGGTCACCGCGATCCGGTCCTTGATCGAGTTACCGGGGTTCATCGACTCCATCTTCACGAAGAGCCTGCACGGCCCCGTGTCGATGCGGGTGATCTCGAGCATCGGGGTGTTCCCGATCATCTCGAGGATGTTGTGATAGACAGGGGCGACGGCTCGGGCAGACGACATGCGCTGAGTGTACCGAAGCGCACGGCTCGCGCCGCACGACGAAAACCTGCGGAAATCACGGTGTCAGCCGTTGCCGCGCCACGCGCCGTCGCGCCACCAGGGCCTCGAAGGATCGACGCCCCAGAGCGCCTGCGGATCGGCGAGGTCGATCTCGACGAGCGGCTCGTCGCCGCGCAGCGCGACATCGAGCGAGAGCGAGCGGAGTTCGCCCCGGCGCAGGGCGAGCTCGAGCTCGAGCTGGCGACGCACCATGTCGGGATCGATGACCACCGCGCTCGACGCCCGCATCGCGGTGCACTCGTCGCGGTAGCCCTGCGCGCCGCCGGGGAGCCGCGCGCCGACGACATCGAGAAGCGCGTCTGCGCCGTTCTGCCGAAGCGCGGCCAACGCGCGGCGTCCGTCGCCGCGGCGGTAGTGGCTGAAGCTGCGCGTCAACGCCTCGAGCTGCACGGACTCGACGCGCAGGCTCTCGCGCGCGGTGCCCTGGCCACCGACGAGCTCCGCCGCGGCCTCCGCGCGCGCGCGCGTCGAGAGATCGCCCGCGAGCGCGGCGATCGCCAGCATCGCGCTGCGACCAAGCCGCTCGGTGTCGAGCGCTCCCGCGAGCCCGAACAGCCTCCGCGCGAGATCGCGCTCGTCCTCGTTCTTCGCTGCGTCCGCGACCTCCTCCGCAAGCTCGAGGTAGTCGAGCGGGCGAAGCGGATCGAGCCGCGCGAGGCGCGTCTGCCAGCGTGCGGTGGCAGCCTGCGCAGTGACCTGCGCCGTGGCCGGCGCCGTGACCTTCACCACGGAGGATTCCGCGACGGCGCGCGCGGTCAGGCCGGC
>CAIXEV010000379.1 GCA_903918555.1 uncultured bacterium
ATGCCGAAGAGCGACAGCACCGCGAGCAGGATCGAGAAGAAGAGCGAGTGCTCGAAGCGCGTGACGAGCACGGAGCTCACGACGAAGTAGGTCGTGCTCGCGACGAGCGCGCCGATCATCGTCCCGACCAGCAGCACCCTCGGGTTCGCCAGCAGCGACTCGACGATCGCCGCGGAGCGCGGCGAGACGCGACGCAGCGCAAGGCGCTCGGCCGGCGTGAGGGCGAAGAAGGTCGTCTCGACGAAACTGAAGAACGCGAGCGTTCCAAGCAGCGGCAGGAGCGCGACGAGCAGCCCGAAGTCGGCCGCGGTGAAGGCCGGCCAGTCGATCGAGGACCACGCGGCGCGGAGTTCGCTCATGGCGACGGACTCCCGTGCCCGGCCTCTCGGTCAAGCTGCTCAAGCATGCGCTCGAAGGCCCGGACGATGTTGATCTGTTCCGCAACCTGCCCCGAGTGCTCCGGCGCGATGCTGCCCGCGCCCGAGCCCGCGAAGATCGCGGCGATCTCCGCGACCGCCGCGTCCCTGCGCGACGCAGCCTCGCCGCGCAGCCTGGCGGTCGCGACCGCGTCGCCCGCGCACTCGTCGGCGCGCTCGCGAAGCTCCATCATCTCGAGCAGGAACCCCTGTGGCAGCGACCGCGCCTCGACCTCGGGCGCGCCGCGAAGCTCGAGCAACGCCTGCGCGCGCTGGATCGGATCGGAGAGCACGCGCATCGCATCGTTCACGCGTGCGCTTTCATCGACAGCCCCCGCGGCGTCGGGATGCGCCACCGAGGCACGGCGCATCCAGGCGGCCCGCAGGTCGCGCGACGAGAGATCGAAGCGAGCCTCGACCCCGAGAACCTGGAACGCCTCCGAAGGGAGCATGGATGCTCAAGGCTCCGAGCCGGACACGCGATCGATCTCCTCGTAGCTCGTGATCCCATTCGAGACCATTTGGAAACCGTAGCCCTGCAGCGATGTGAACAGTCCGTTCCGGAGGACCTCGCGGATCTGCTGCGGCGTTGGCTGCTTGAGCACGACCTCGCGCAGCATGTCGTTCATCTCGAGCAGTTCGAAGATCGCACGGCGGCCGTAGTAGCCGGTGTCGAGGCAGAACGCGCATCCACCTGGCTCGAAGATCGTGGTCATGCCCTCGATCCCCTTGCCCATCTTGAGCTGCTGCGCGAGCGTCGGAGCGACCTGCCGCCGGCAGGTCGGGCAAAGCACGCGCACCAGGCGCTGCGCGAAGACGATGTCGAGCGCGTTCGCCACGAGATAGGGCTCGACCCCGAGGTCGAGCAGGCGGAAGACAGACCCGATCGTGTCGCGGGCATGCACCGTTGAGAACACGAGGTGGCCCGTCATCGCGGCCTGCATCGCGACATTCGCGGTCTCCACATCGCGGATCTCGCCGACGAGGATGACATCAGGGTCCTGGCGAAGGATCGACCGGAGGAGACCGCCGAAGGTGTGCCCCTGCTTCGAGTCGATCGGGATCTGCGTCGCGCCGTCGATCTGGTACTCGACCGGATCCTCGATCGTGATCGCATTGCGCTGCTCGAGGTCGATCTCGCGAAGACAGGAGTAGAGCGAAGTCGTCTTGCCCGAGCCCGTCGGGCCGCAGGCGAGCACGAGCCCTGCGTCGCGGTTGCAGACCGCGCGGAGCTTCTCGAACATCCACGGCAGCATGCCGAGCTCGTGCAGACGGCTCGGCGCGTTGGCCGGGTCGAGGACGCGGAGCACGAGCTTCATGCCATGGACCGCAGGCGTCAGGCTGACGCGGTAGTCGACGCGGCGCGACTTGACCTGGACATTGAAGTGGCCGTCGAGCACCTCCGCCTTCACGCTCTGATCGAACTGGCAGAGGACGCGCACGACGCCGATAATCTTGCGGAAGACATTGATCGGGAGATCCTCGACCAGGGTCACCATCACCCCGTCGACGCGGATTCGAATGTTCGCCTTGTCGGGCTTCGGCTCCATGTGGAGGTCGCTCGCACGCGAGCGGAAGCACGCGAGGAGGAGCAACCGCATGATTTGGACGCTTTCCGCGGGCGCGTCGCCGTCTTCGGAGGCAGCGGCATGAAGGGTGTTGCCGCGGGCGTCGACGAGCGCGATGTCCGTCTCGCCGAACTGCTTCGACAGCGCCGCATCGCAGACCCTGCGGATCGCAGCCTCATACCCGGTGGTGGCTCGCGAGGAGCCATCGACGGTGGCAGCGCCTCGCGCGCCAGAAGCGGCCGCAGCAGCTGTGGCCTTGGCGACCGACTCGGGGGACATGAAACGAATCTCGAGGTTGCCGACCCGCACCACATCGCCGGAACTCATGCTGGCGGTCGTGATTTTGACCCCATTGAGCTTGGTCCCGTTCCGAGAACCGAGGTCGGTCACCCACCACCCGTCCTGGCGGCGTTCAAACACGCAGTGCTTGCGGCTGAGGCCGTCATCATTGAACTGAATCTGGTTATCAGGATGTCGCCCGACCGAGATCGGGTCGCCGCCGAAGTCGATTCTGCGGGTCCAACGCGGGCTGTTGACCTCAAGGAACGCCATCGGAGAAGTGTAACCTACGAAGAATCCGAATGTTCAACCGTCTTGACATTGCGAAAAGGCGGTATGCTCCTCTGTTGACCGCACCACTGACCGTCAGTCCACTGCGCGTCGAGAGTCACAACGGTCACGGAGTAGCAATGCTCGCGTGACGCGAACTGGCCTAGGAGGCCAGACATGTTCAAGATCTTTGTCGGAAATCTCAACTATCGTACGACGCCTGATGCCCTTCGCGAAATCTTTTCTGCGCATGGAGAAGTGCTGGACGTGTTCATTGGTACGGATCGCGAAACGGGCCGCTCGCGCGGATTCGGCTTCGTGACCATGGGTTCGAAGGAAGCGGGCGCAGCCGCGATCGAGAACCTCAACGGTAAGGACTTCGAGGGTCGCGCCCTTGTCGTCAACGAAGCTCAGCCCCGCGCTCCGCGTCCGGGTGGCGGCTTCGGTGGCGGCGGTGGCGGCGGCGGTAGCCGTGGCGGCTTCGGTGGCGGCGGCGGCGGTGGCCGTGGCGGCTTCGGTGGCGGCGGCGGCGGCGGTGGCCGTGGCGGCTTCGGTGGCGGTCGTGGTGGCGACTTCGGCGGTGGCCGCGGTGGCGACTTCGGTGGCCGTGGCGGACGCGATCGCGACAGCGAGCGCGAGGGCCGTCGCGAGCAGCGCAACGACAGCGACTGGTGATCCCCAGTTCGTGACGCACCGTCAG
>CAIXEV010000380.1 GCA_903918555.1 uncultured bacterium
GGCGCGCCGCGAACGCGGGCTCGGGTGGGGCAAGAGCGAGGCTGCGATCGAAGGAACGGCGAAAAAGACCGCGGGCGACGCACCGCGTTGATGCGGCGCCCGCGAAGGCTTGCAAACTGAACCGCGAGGCTCAGCGGCCGATCGTCTTCGGCGCGGCGGCACTCGTCTTCGGCGCGGCCGGGGCCTTCTTCATCGGCTCCGGCAGCGGGTACTTCGACACATGCTCGGGCTTGAGGAAGAAGTAGAACATCTTGCCCGTGGCGTACTGGCCGCCCGCGAGAAGCTCGGCGGCGGCGCCAGCACCCATGTAGAGGTCGGCGCGGCCGGCCGCGCGGATCGCGCCGCCGGTGTCCTGGTCGAGCATGAAGTTCTTGTACTCGATGAGCCCGCGCGTGAAGGTGTTCGCGCGCGTGTCGACCATCACGAGCCCACCGCGCGGGAAGATCGTCTTGTCGGTCGCGATCGAGGCGTCCTCGTTCACGCGCGTGCCGAGCGAACCCGCGGGCCACGCGCCCTTGTCGTACTCCTGGAAGAACACATACGAGTTGTTCTTGTTGATGAGCTCGTCGACGACCGCGGGGCTCGTCTTGTAGTAGCGGCGGATCGCCGAGAGCGAGAGCTGGCTCTTCGGGATGAGGTTCGCCTCCATCATCGACTTGCCGAGGCCGACATACTGGCCGTCGGTCTTGCCGGCGTAGCCGATGTACATGACCGAGCTGTCGGGCATGATGAGCTTGGCGCTGCCGTTCACCTGCACGATGTAGACATCGAGCGGGTTCTCGAGGTAGACGAGCTCGGTGCCCTTGAGCATGCCGCTCGACTCGATCTCGGCGCGGCCCGGCCACTTGGCAAGCGAACCGTCGGCCATGCGGCGGCCGAGCGGCTGGCCCGTCGACGGATCGGTGACGAGGTCCGCCGGACGCGTGTAGAGCGCATGCTGGAATCGCGCGTCGGGCGAGCGGCTCGCGTTGAAGGTCGGCGAAAAGTAGCCCGTGAAGAGCACATCGCGGTTCTGGTTGTAGCCGACCGACTGCCACACATCGAAGATCTCGAGGAACTTCGCCTCGAAGTCCTCCTCGCTCGTCGAGGTCGCGAGCAGTTCCTTGAACGCGAGCACGCTCGCGGCGGCCTGCTCATGCGTGCAGATCTGCTCGGCCGTGCCCTGGTTCTTGAAGGGGAACCACTGCTTGCTCGAGGGCTTCTGGAACCACCCGACGCTCTGGTCGACCGAGCGATCGAGGTAGAAGGTGCGACGCGCAAAGGCCGCGCCGACATCTGGCTTGGGATCGTTGTCTCCGAGCTTGATGAGCGCCGGCCCGTCGGTCGGGTTGTTTGCGTCGGTCGGGACTTCCTGCTGGGTCCGGCATCCTGCCAGGGTCACCAGCGCCGTTGAGACGATGGCGGCAGCGCGAAGCATGCCGCGGAAAGAGAAGCGGTCCTGCATGTCGGGGACGGTACCGAGAACGGGCGATTTTGGCGAGGTCACGCGCGTTTGGACGCCGCCGATTGCGAAATCGCCCTTGGAATCCGCAACGCCGTTGGGCGGTCGCGCCGTATACTGGCTCGACCGCATCTGCGGCGCTCAGGAGCCTCTCATGACCAGCATCGCCTTCCCCTCCCTGCTCTCCTTCATCAGCCTCCCCGGCGGCATGGAGTGGATCATCATCCTCATCATCGGCCTCCTGATCTTCGGCCGGAAGCTGCCGGATGTGGGCCGCGGCATCGGCCAGGGCATCCGCGAGTTCAAGAAGGGCCTGAAGGATGTCGAGGACGATGTGAAGCGCGACGAGCCCGCCCAGCGGAAGACGCTGCCCGGCGACCAGGTCGCGCAGGCGACCGAAGGCGCTCAGAGCCGCGCTGAGCAGCGCTGAGCAGCGCGAAGCGCCCGGCAAGCACTCCAAACGACCCATGGCGGACGCTTCGGCGTCCGCTGTTCGTTTGGCGCATCAACTTGAAGACCGACTGGCAGCCCGATTTGCCCTTTGAAGCGGCGCGCCCCGTCAGAAGACCGGCTTTCCCTGCAGCGCGAGCACCGCGAGCCACACCGTCGCAGCCGTCCAGCCGGCGGCGGCGAGCCACACGGCGACTGATCCGGCCCGCGGCCTCCAGGCGGCCACCAGCAGCCCAAGCCCCAGCATCACCTGCATGGCGTGCAGGCCAAGGAAGTGCGCGATGCGGAGGTCGCCGCCCGTCGTCGACCAGCCGACGAACGGCAGCGCGGAGGCGTCGGTGCCGTCGCCGCCGATGAAGTGCGAGTTGTTCCGGCTGAGCCAGACGCCGAACACGCCGCCGAGGAGGACATTGAGCAGGACCGCCGCGACGAGGGCGGAGCGGAGCCCGCCTGCGGGGAGGCGCAGCGCCTTGAGCCCGAGGCCGAGCGGCGCGAGCACCACGGCGACCGCGAACAAGCCCATGACGCCGTACATCGCCTGCTCGAACGGGCTTGCCTCGTTGAAGTGCGAGCGCGTGCCGCGAGCGGCCTGCAGGATGATCCAGAACATCTCGATCGCGCTCGCGGCGACGACGATGCGCACGAGCCAGCTGCGCGCGCGCGAACCCGCGAACGCGGCGCCCGCGAGCGGCGCCATGAGGCCGAGGCCGGCCGCGTAGATCGACAGCGACACCGCGAACTTGATGGGCTTGATCCAGATGTTCGCGCCGTCGAGCGTGCGGTCGTCGACAAGCGCGGCGACCACCAGGGGCGGCACGAGCGCAAGGTTGGCGGCGGCGGTGAGGAGAAGCGTGCGGTCGGCGCGGGCGAGGGCCCAGCGCGCGAGCGCGACCGCGCCGAGCGTGGCGTCCGGGTCGGCGGGCTCGGCCTCCCTGCGGGCGCGCGACTTCAGCGTGAGCCACTCCTGCACGCGGTAGAGCAGCCACCCCGCCGGGCCGAAGAGGAAGGTGAGCACGAACGCGGGGAGCACGGCGAGGCGCGAGATCCCCGCGCGTTCGGCGCGTTCGTCGATGTGGCAGCCGATGAGGAGGTCGAACGCGAGGTAGTGGAGCCAGCCCGCGAGGAGCGCGAGGTCGCTGGTGAAGAGGAGCTTCACCGCCTCGAAGCTGTCGAACCCGCCTTCGGCGCGCGACCAGCCAGCGGCGATGAGGCCCGCGTAGGCGACGGCGAGGAGGAGCGGCGCCACGATGCCTGCGAGCGTGCGGCGCCAGGCGATGCGGCGCGGCAGCGCGGCAAGCGCGAGCCAGCCGAGCATGGCGGCCGGGCCGCTCGCCTCGAAGAGCGCTGGGGCGGACAGGATGGCGGCGACGGGTTCGGGCATTGGATTTCTCGGGAGAGATGAGGCGGTGCGCGCGACTTGACAGTGTCAAGTACGCGCACCATACCGCGCGGCTTGACACTGTCAAGTTGAACGCGGGGCTCGCTCCCGAATTCACTTGACAGCGTCAAGTTCACGGACCATGATTGAGCTCCGTGCCCGATCTCCGCGAACAGGTCCTCGCCGCCAGCCTCGAGCTCATCGAGGAACAGGGCGTCGCGGCGCTCTCGCTGCGCGAGGTGGCCCGCCGCGCCGGCGTGAGCCACCAGGCCCCCTACCACCACTTCGGCAGCAAGGACGCGCTGGTCGCCGAGCTGGTGGCGCGCGGCTTCACGGGGCTCTCGGAAATGCTCGAGGCCGCGGAGAGCGCGCGCGGCACCCCCACCCGACGCCTGCGGCTCGCGGGCCGCGCGTATGTCGACTTCGCGCTCAGGCACCGCGCCGCGTTCCGCATCATGTTCAGGCCCGAGCTCGCGGATCTCTCGGCCTGTCCTTCCGCCGACACCGAGAGCACGCGCGCCTATTCGGTGCTCGTGCGGCTCGTCGAGGAGACCTTCGGCGGGCCGCGCGTCCCGCGCCGGCGGCTCGAGGCGATCGTGACCATGCACTGGTCGCTGGTGCACGGGCTCGCGACGCTCCTCGTCGACGGCTCGCTCGGAGAGCGTTCCGACGAGGCTGGAAGCACGCCGGACAAGTCGACCGAGGCGCTCGTCGAGCAGACCCTCGACGCCTTCAGCCGCGCGGCCGCGTCGCTTGCGCCCTGAGGGGCGCGCGAATCAGGTGCGTCGCGCACGCATCCTGTATCCTGACTCCATGCCACGCGTCGAGCTCGTTCGCGTCGTCACCCTCTCCGCCCTTCTCTCGCCGCTTGCGCTCGTATCGGCGTGCGCCGTCGCGCCGTCGGCCACGCGCAGCGCGCCCACCGGCGCCGAAGCCGTGCAGGAAGCGGCGCTGTCCGCGGCCCAGCGCACGCGCGCGATGCAGACGCTTGCGCTCTCGATGGCCGACCGCTGGTCGAACGCGCTGAGCGTGGCGCGCACATCGATCACGAAGGACTCCGCCGCCGGTTCGCGCGGCGCGGCGTACATGGCGGTCTCGAACGCATCGGGCGCGGCGCTCGCGATCGGCACCGACGCCGACCCGGGCGCAGCCGTGCTCGACCTTCTCACGCAGGCGAGCCTGCAGTGCGCAGTGCTGACCTCGAACGCCCGCGGAAGCGGCATCGAGCGCGCCGACGCCGAGCGCATGCTCGCGCAGCTCACGCCCGCGCGCACCGACCTCTGGTCGATGGCCTCGCGCGAGATCGACGCACAGACCCTCGCGGAGCTCCGCCTGCTCATCGAGGCGTGGGCGAAGGCGCACCCCGACGAAACGCGCGTCTCGAATGTCCGCTTCGCAGACCTCGCGTCGACGGCAGGCGGCCTCGGCACAAAGGAGCGCGAGCGCGCCGGCGCGCTGCTTGCCGCCGCCGCGGCGCGCGCGAGCGGCGACGATGCGGGCCAACTCTTCGGCGCGCGGATGCTGTGGTACCTGTCGCACTACCCGACGCTGCTCGGCTCGCAGGCCGAGGCCACCGCGGCACGCATCGCCGACGCCAGCGAGCGCGATGCGCGCGATGGCCGCGCCTCGTCCGCCGAAACCCTCGCCAAGGAGCGCGTGGCGCTCGGCGAGATCCTCGCGGCCGAGCGCAAGGCGATCGCGGCCGCCGCGACCACCGAACGGAAGGCGATCGCGGGCTCGCTCGGCGAGGAGCGCACGGCGCTGGCCGACGCGCTCGCGAAGGAGCGCGAGGCGCTGGCAGACGCGCTCGCGAAGCAGCGCGAGGCTGTGTTTGCCGATGTCGCGCGCGAACGCGAGGCGATCCTCGAAGGCGTGTCGAAGGCCGTCGAAGCGAGCACGGCCGCCGCGAAGGGCGAGCGCGAGGCGCTCTCGAAGTGGGCGAGCGAGGAACGCACCGCGCTCGCCGACGACCTCGAGGCGCGGCTCGTCAAGGTGGTCGATCGCGCGATCATGGGCGCAGGAATCGTGGCGGGCGCGCTGCTCGTCGGCCTCTTGATCCTGAAGTTCATCCCGTCGCGCGGTAGTGCGCCGAAGCCGTGAGGCGACGCCCGAAGACGACGCCTTCCGAAAAAGCGCAGCGGGCGAGTTCCGAGGAACCCGCCCACTACAGGGGTGTTGCAGTGATCGAACTGCTGCCCGGATCGGGCAACGATTCAAGTGCTCATCGCCAGCTCTTCGCCGGACGCACGCCGGTCGGGAACGAGTTCTGATCCGACACAAGGTCGGGATTCCACGGCGCGCGGCTCGACGACCGACTGCGGCCATACC
>CAIXEV010000381.1 GCA_903918555.1 uncultured bacterium
CGTTGCTCGGCTGGCGTGGGAAGAAGAAGCCAGACGAGGAACAACAGGTGATTCTCGAGGCGGCACACGCCCAGCGGGCAATGGCTGGGCTCATGGCGGGAACCTTGACGCCCGTCCCTGCCGCGATCCAGCACGGCAGCCGGTCGACTCGCCCTTCGGTGCAACTTGCGCCCGGAGCCGCAGCAGCGTCGAAACGGGTTTGTCCAGACTGCGGCATAGCCAATGAGCTGGACTCCCGGTTCTGCGCGGCATGCGGGACACGGCTTATCCCCTGAATGACCTCGGGCTAACCCGCCCGGATCGGGACTTTTCGCCACCCGCCCGCCGCCATTTCACGGCGCGCCGTCTGCTACGATCATCGCCACGGCCAAAGACGCCGCGTCCGCCGTGCCTCGCACATCCGCAGGAGGTTTCCCCGATGCTCAACGCCCCGGTTTCCCGCCGCTTCCTCGTCAAGGCCGCCGCAATCGCTCCGGCAGTCGCCGCGTTCGGGTTCGGCGCGATTCGCGTCTCGGCCGAGGACGCGATGGCCGTCACGATGGTGACCGACACCGCCGGTCTCGGTGACCAGAACTTCAACGACCTCGCCAAGAAGGGCCTCGACAAGGCAGGCGCCGATTTCGGCGTCACCACCAACGTCATCGAAAGCCGCGATGCCGCCGCCTACATCCCGAACCTCACCCAGGCGGCCGAGAGCAGCGATCTCACCGTTGCCGTCGGCTTCCTGCTGACCGACGCGATCGTCGAGATCGCCAAGCAGTACCCCGACGAGAAGTTCCTCCTCATCGACTCGGTGGCCGTCGACCCTGACACCAGCGAGCCGCTGGCCAACGTCGCCTCCGTCACCTTCAAGGAGCAGGAGGCCGCCTTCCTCGCCGGCGTCGCGGCGGGCCTCTCCACCAAGAGCAACAAGCTCGGCGTCGTCGGCGGCATCAAGATCCCGCCGGTCGTCCGCTACGCCGTCGGCTTCGAGGCCGGCGCGAAATCGGTCAACCCGGACGTCGAGGTCATCGTCTCCTACGCCGACACCTTCTCCGACCCCGCCCTCGGCAAGGAGCTTACCCTCGCCCAGTTCAACCAGGGCGCGGACATCGCCTTCCCCGTCGCCGGCGCGACCGGCATCGGCTCCTTCGACGCCGCCAAGGAGAAGGGCGAGGGCTTCTGGGTCGTCGCCGCTGACGCCGACCAGTCCCAGCTCGGCGCGGAGCACCAGCTTGCCGTCGCCGCGAAGGGTGTGGACGCGGCGGTCGTCACCGTCTCCGAAGCGCTCGTCGATGGCACGTTCGCAGGCGGCCCGCAGGCGCTCGGCCTCAAGGAGGGCGGCGTCGATCTGCTCAACCCGGGCGGCTATGTCACCGAGGAGATCATGAAGACGGTTGGCGCGTACAAGGCGGCCATCATCGACGGCTCCCTCGTCGTGCCCGAGGACGAGGACCAGCTCAAGGCATTCGCCCCGGTCGCCCCGGACGCCCTCGGCGGCGAGATGGACGCGGCGGCCACCCCGGCGGCCTGATCCGGCCAATCGAAACCCTGGTCCACGAAGACGCGCTCCCGGTTCGCCGGGA
>CAIXEV010000382.1 GCA_903918555.1 uncultured bacterium
CGTGGGGTGGCTGGAGCAGCCGCGGAAACTCCCTGCAGACGGGCGTCTGGGCCGGGCAGAGCACGACCCGCAGCTACGACATCTACACGACGGTGTTCACTTTCAACAACGACACCGTCTCGGGCAGCCCGATCCAGGCCGGCAACGGCCCGCGAGACTTCGCCGCTGGCGCGTACTCGCCCGGCGCGTTCTCGAACGGCAACACCATCCTCGGCATCGGCTACAAGATGAACAACGGCGCGCGCGCCCTTGGCCAGCAGTTCGTGTCCTTCGGCCTGCAGGGCAACGACTTCCAGGCCGCGTCCTCGGTCGGCGCGACCGACGGCCGCGCGTCGCTCTCGCAGTGGGGGCACACGGGCGACTTCACCGCGTGGATCAACGGCGTCGACCTTGGCCCGTCGAACCTCGGAATCCTCAAGTCGGACGGCACCTCGCAGGGCGGCACAGCGGCAACGACGAACCTCGTCGGTGGCATCGGAAGCGGCGTGAGCTATGACTTCGCGTTCCGTCAGTTCCGCCAGGGCGATGTGGACGGATCGGTGCAGATGTTCTTCGATCTCACCGCGATGCAGACGCTCTACGGTCAGGGCGGACTGCTCGTGCAGAGCCCGCTGAATGGCTTCCCCTTCAATCCCGCGGGGTGGTCCGACGGCGCCTCGCCGATCGGCGCGTTCGGCAGCAACATCAACATCGCACTCAGCGTGATGGATGGCGATTTCACCGACCAGAGCCGGGTCGCGTTCGGCGTGGCCGTTCCGACGCCTGGCGCCCTGACGCTGCTCGGCCTTGGCGGCCTCGCCGCCCGTCGTCGCCGTCGCTGAGCACCCGGCGGCGATCGAAGTAGGCCACAGTCACGCAATCGAGGCCCCTCGGCGACCGCGCCAAGGGGCCTCTTGCACTTTCCGCCCGAGAATTGCCCGTTGGGCGCGGGGGGGTTGTGCGTGTTCGGATACCCTTCCCTGCGCGAGTGGTGTGATCGTGCGTCCACGCGCCCCTCTGACGGCACCTCTCGCCACGGCACTCCTCTTTGACCAGCATTCGAATCCCACTTGAGCGCCCTGCGGCAACCGAGCCGCGCCAGATCCTCCTCCGATATTGCGTTCCGATCGTCGCGGTGCATCTCCTCGCGCTCGCGGTGCTCGTGCCCGCGTTCTTCTCGTGGACGGCGGTGATCCTCTGCGTGGTGGGCGTGCATGTCTTCGGCCAGGCGATCACGCTCGGCTACCACCGCCTGCTCACGCACCGCAGCTTCAAGACGCCGCGCTGGTTCGAGCATGTGATCGTGGTGGGTGCCCTCTGCTGCCTCGAGGATTCGCCCGCGCGCTGGGTCGCCACGCACCGCATGCACCACGCCCACAGCGACGAGAGCGAGGATCCGCACTCGCCGATGGTGACCTTCCTGTGGGGGCACATGTGGTGGCTCCTCGTGCGCAACCACTCGCTGCATCACCGCGCCAACTACGAGCGCTACGCGCGCGATGTGCTGCAGGACCCGTTCTACATGTGGATCGAGAAGCGTCCGTGGAGCCCGCTCTGGTTCTACGCGGCGCAGATCGTGGTCTTTGCGGGCGTCGCGTTCGCGGCCGCGCTCATCTGGACCGACGCCGCGGGCGCCGCGAACTTCGCGGCCGGTGTCGTCGCATGGGGCGTGCTGCTCCGCACCGTGCTCGTCTGGCACATCACCTGGAGCGTCAACAGCCTGACGCACATCTTCGGCTACCGCAACCACGACACCAACGAGAACAGCCGCAACAACTGGCTGGTCGCGCTCTTCGCCTGCGGCGAGGGCTGGCACAACAACCACCATTCCGACCCCGCGTGCTGCACGGTGCGCCACCGTTGGTGGGAGATCGATGTGACCTATCTCGAGGTGCGCGCGCTTGGGCTGATCGGCCTCGCGTGGGACATCGTGCCGCGCCGCAACGAGCGTGCGGCGCTGGCGATGCAGGCGGTCGCGGCGAGAGAGGCCGCGCATCCGACGAAGGCGACCGCCGCGAGCGTTCCGCCGCTCGATGCGCTCGGTCGCGACCATGGCGTCATGCCGGCGACGCGCGCCCAAGGGTGAGGTCGGCGAGACCGACTGCGTCACAGAGGTGACGATGAAGCAGGTTTCCCTGTGGTGACGCTCTGGTCGGCGCGCCAAGTATTGAGGCGACTGAAAGCGGGAGCGTGCAAGCCGCATGACATGCGACGCCGCATGATGTTTGTCTGCTTCCGATGCAGTCGCTCCGAAACCGTTCTGCAGCACACCTCAACGAAGATCGCCACAAGGAACACGCCATGCATCGAATGATCGCGACCATCGCCCTCGTACTGACTTGCACGCTTGGAGCCTGCACGACCGCTCCCAAGACCGAGGCAGGCAAGGCGGACAAGCGCGACGAAGCCGCCGTTGCGCTCTCCAAGGCCGAGCGAAACGATCCGACGCTCACTCCGGTGCTGCGCGACGCCAAGGGATACGCCGTGTTCCCGACGGTCGGCAAGGGCGCGGTGGGTGTCGGAGGCGCGTACGGCAGGGGCGTGCTGTACGAAAATGGCGTCTTCACCGGGTACTGCGATCTGGTGCAGGGTTCGATCGGCTTCCAGCTCGGCGGACAGGCGTACTCGGAGATCATCTGCTTCTCGACACGGGAAGCGCTGGCCCTCTTCAAGTCCGGCAACTTCGCCTTCGACGCGCAGGCTACGGCTGTGGCGCTCAAGTCGGGAGCCGGCGCCAACGCGAAGTACTCCAACGGCGTGGCGGTCTTCACGATGGACGAGTCGGGCTTGATGTTCGAAGCGTCGATCGGCGGGCAGAAGTTCAGCTACGAGGCCAAGTAGGCAGGTAGGCCAAGTCGTCCAGCAGGCTTGCCGGCCGCGCGTCGTGCCACGCGCCACGCCGAATTCTGTCGCAGGAACCCAAACACAGGAGAAGCGTCATGCTTCGCTTTGCGCTCGCATTTCTGATCCTTGCTCTCATTGCCGGTCTTCTTGGCTTCACCGGCATCGCCGGCGAGTCGATCTACATCGCGAAGATTCTGTTCTTCGTGTTCCTCGTGGTCTTCCTGGCCGGGCTGATCTACAGCGTGATCACGGGCAGGCGGCTGAATCGCGTGTAACGCGATGGCGATGCAATCGGTGGCGGCGAGAAAGTCTGCTGGGCCACCGATAGTCGACAGCGATCAGGGCACGGCGTCGAGCCATGCGACGAGATCCGCTGCCGAGCGCTGTCCGCGCAATTCCGCGATGACCTTGCCGTTCCGCAGCGCGTAGGTCATCGGGATCGAGCGCGTGCCGAGGTAGGCATCCGCAAGCGCAGCCGAGCGGTCGACCTCGAGATGCGTCGGAAGGAAGCGCGCGTCGGCGAGGCGCGCGATGACGGCTGCGTCGTTCATCGCGTCGCGCTTGTACTGCTGGCACGGCGCGCAGCGGTCCGCCGTCACGAAGACCACGACGACGCGGTCGCCGCCGGCCTGCTTGACCGCGGCGTCGAGCGGCGGCGCGTCGGCGATGAGCGGGGGAAGCGCGACGACCTCGCGGGCCACGATGAACCCGGTCTTCGGGTCGTACTCATGCGCGACCGAGAGCCGGTCCATCCACGCCTTGATCTTCGGCGGTGGGGTGGTCGAGGCGTCGGTCGTAGCGACGGGCACGGGGCGCGTCTGCGCGCAGCCCGCAGCGAGGTACAGAAACACCGGCGACACCGCGATCAGGAACAGAAGCTTCGTTGGCATGGCGTCAATACTCGCGTATCGGATGCGGGGAGAGAGGCTTCACGGTAGGCGAAGCCCGCGGACCGCTCCATGCAGTTCGTGCACCTCGACCACGATCTTGTGCGCTCGCGCCGCCTCGAGTTCGGATCGGTCGCCTGCGCCCCAGAGGACGCCGACGGTGGCCGTGC
>CAIXEV010000383.1 GCA_903918555.1 uncultured bacterium
CTTCTGGAAGTACACGATGCGCGGCTGGTCGCTGGGCGAGTTGACCTCGCTGCGGTCGACGCACATCACATACCGCGACTCATCGACGATGAGGTCGGGGTTCGTGCCATCCCAGATGCCCGTCGTCGGGTTCTGTCGCACCTGACGTACGCGCAGGTACACCGTGAACACATCGCTGCGGGTGGAGACGAGGTTCGAGATGCCCTTGAACACGAGGTTCATGTCCTCGGCGTCGCCGAGCGGCTCGTCGTGCGGCTTGGTCGGCACATTCGTGTTGGCGCCGATGCCGAACAGCACATCGGCCGGCAGCTGGCGCGGCCGCGGATTGGTGCGGTCGGTCGCCCACGAGTAGCCGACATCGAACTCGTTGAAGTTGCCCACGAGATCCGCGTACGGGTCGAGACCCATCCAGCGCGAGCTGTACGACGCGCGGAAATGCGGCGCGACGGTGTCGGGCGGAATGCGCTGCAGCAGGTTGAGCTCGCCGATCGACGCGAACCCGCTCTCGCGGCGCATGCCCGCGAAGAAGGTCGGGTTGGTCGTGCCGAGCTGCGCCTGCGTGAGGCCACGGTCGCCGTAGCCCGGCACCGCGGCATTCGCCACGGGCGATGGCGCGCCCGTGAGCACGCCGTCGCGGTACGAGCGGATCATGTCGACGAAGTGGCTGTAGGGCGAGAGGGTGTTGACCTTCGGCAGCCGCGTCATCATCGGCAGCGCCTGCATGACTTCAGGCATCGCCGTGTTGAGGTTGACGAGACCAGAGGTCTTGCGGCCGAGGTAGCCGTGCGAGAGGCGGAACTGCCGCTCCTCGGCGACCTGCGCGTCGTAGAACTGGTTTGGTCCGGCGGCCTCGAGCAGCGCAGGGTCCGAAGTCAGTCCAGGCGACAGCTTGCTGTTCCCGTTGCGATCAAAGCTGTTGCGGCCCGGGCCGTCGATGGTGAGCGCGTCGAAGACGGCGATGCCCGCCGGAAGCGCCGGCTGCCACGGCACGAAGCCCGCGAACGAGAGTGGAGTCGGCGGCACGGTGGTCGACGCTGGGTCGAAGCGCGCGCCGAGCACGACGGAGCCTGGATCGTCGGTCGCGAGTTCCTGCGGCAGACGGATCTGCAGACGGTTCACGAACAGACCGGCGCCCGGATAGAACTCGTCGTCCTCGTCGTCCTCGAGCATGATCTCGGAGAAGGTGCGCACCGCGTTCGGCGAGGTGCCCCAGTTCTCAAAGACATGGCCCCAGAGGAAGACATCGAGGAGCTCGCCGATCTGCTCGAAGTCGCTGTCCTTCTGCGTCATCTGGAACGGAATGGTCGCGACCGGGATCTGGCTGAAGCGCTGCCAATCGGCCGCGCTGCAACCCTTGTTGCCGATCATCCACTCGTAGGTGTTGCCCTGGAACTCGGTCGCGCCGTGGCAATCCTGGAAGTAGATGTCGGCGCTGCCGTCTGGAAGACCAAGCGCGGGGAGGAACGGCATTGGGCCGCTGCCGGGGTTCGTGATGACCTCGGTCGAGCCGCCCGCGCGGATCACGGTGAGGTTCGTGAAGAACACGGGCTTCGACCGCATCGTGCGGCCGAACATGTCGACCCAGGTCATGTTCGCCCAGCGGTTCTGGCCGTTGGCATCGCCATCGGGGTCGTCGCCGACCTTCCACATCTCGCCCTTGTAGGCGTTGGCGCCCGTCTGCGATCCGCCGCTGGTGTCGACGCCCTCGATCTGGCGAGTCGCGCGCACCGGCTCGGTGGCCATGCTGAAGACATAGCGCGGCGAACGCTCGAACGCATCGATGCGCTTCTGGTCGAGCGGGACCGTTGCGTCGTTCCAAGTGTCGACATCGAACGCCCAGATGCGGCTTGCGCGGCACCAGGTCATGAAGAAGTCGTTGTCCTTGAGGCGGATGCCCGCGACATAGCGGCGGTTCGCATCGGGATCCCAGAAGTAGCGCTTCTGCGGCGGCACGAACTGCGGATCGTTGAAGAGTCGCTGGAACGCCTCGTTGAACTTGACCTCGGGGCCGGTCGCGCTGTTCTCGAAGCGGTCGACGACGAGGCTGATCGGGCCA
>CAIXEV010000384.1 GCA_903918555.1 uncultured bacterium
AGCACCTTGTCGAGGCGCGCCTTCTCGACATTCAACAGCTTTCCGCGCAGCGGCAGGATCGCCTGGTGCACATGGTCGCGGCCGCCCTTGGCGCTACCGCCTGCGGAATTGCCCTCGACGATGAAGAGCTCGGTCTTCTCGACATCGTCGGACGAGCAATCGGCCAGCTTGTGCGGCATGCCGCCCGAATCGAGCGAGCCCTTGCGCTTGATGAGTTCGCGCGCCTTGCGCGCAGCCTCGCGCGCCTGCGCGGCGAGCACCGCGCGCATGCAGATCTCGCGCGCTTCCTTCGGATGCTCCTCGAGCCACGCGCCGAGCTTCTCGCCGAGCGCGTTCGAGACGAAGCCCTCGACCTCGGGGTTGAGGAGCTTCTCCTTCGTCTGGTTGTTGAACTGCGGGTTCGGCAGCTTGACGCTCACGACCGTCACGAGGCCTTCGCGCAGGTCGTCGCCCGACGGCACGAGGTCCTTGAGGAGGTTGTTCTTGCGCGCGTAGCCGTTCACGACGCGCGTGAGCGCGGCCTTGAAGCCGGCGATGTGCGTGCCGCCGTCGCGGTTCGGAATGTTGTTGCCGAACGCAAGCGTGAGCTCTGCGTTCGAGTCGACATACTGCATCGCGAAGTCGACGCGCAGCGACTGCGCGGCGTCCTCGGCGCTGAACGCGATCACGGGGCTCTGGATCGTCTTCTGCTCGTTGCGCCACGCGACATAGCCGCCGATGCCGTCGGGGCTGTGGAAGGTGATGTCGCGGCGCTGGCCGCTCGCGTCGACGCGCTCGTCGACCAGGCGGATGACGACGCCGGGGTTCAGGTACGAGAGCTCGCGCAGGCGATTTTCCAGCGTTTCGTAGCGGAATTCGGTGTCGGGGAAGATCTGCGGATCGGGCAGGAACGAGATGCGCGTGCCCGTGCGCTTCTCGGTGGCGGCCGACTTCGCGAGCGTCTCGACAAGCTCGAGCGGCTTCACGACCTCGCCGCGCGCGAAGCCGATGTGGTAGGTCTTCTCGTTCTTGACGACCTCGACCGTCGTCCATTCGCTGAGCGCGTTGACGCACTTGATGCCGACGCCGTGGAGGCCGCCCGAGACTTTGTACGCGTTGTCGCCGAACTTGCCGCCCGCGTGGACCTCGGTCAGGATGACTTCGACCGCAGGGCGCCCGTTGATCGTCGGGTTCTCGTGCTTCATCGGGTCGACGGGCATGCCGCGGCCGTCGTCGATCACCGTGCAGGAGCCGTCGACGCCGATGCGGACGGTCACCGTGGTCGCGTAGCCGGCCATGACCTCGTCGATCGCGTTGTCAACGCACTCGTAGACGAGGTGGTGGAGCGCGTTGAGCCCGGTGCCGCCGACATACATGCCCGGACGCTTGCGGATCGCCTCGAGACCCTCGAGCACCTGGATCGATTCCGAGGTGTACTTGGTCGCATCGACGGGCTCGGTGGACAGCGTGTTCGGGGGCATTTCGCTCATGCTCGCAGGCTCGGAGAGAGGGCCGATCGGCAGGGTTCGCGGTCACCCGCGGACGGTCCCGGGACGGCGGAATCGGAGAGCCGCGATTCTAGCAGAAACCGCGAGGTTTTGCCCGATTTCGGCGCATCCACGCGAGGCGGAGAACCCCGCGAATTTCGCGGAGATTCCCTGGATTTCATGAGAGGCGGCGCGGGCGGTCGCGCGGCGTCGCGCTGCGTCGCGCGGGGTGGACTCGAAGTCGCGTGAATTGGCGGATTCGCGCCCGACGCGCCGTCGCGCCGATCTATCATCTTTCCTCGCAGAGCATCGACATGGAGCCGCGCGATCCAACGCCCCCAACGCTGACCAGCAGCGGCATCGC
>CAIXEV010000385.1 GCA_903918555.1 uncultured bacterium
GGTCCTCGTTGAAGCGCTTCTCGAGCTCGGGCTTGTAGTCGTAGAGATCGAGCTGGCTGGGCGCGCCCTCCATGTGCATGTAGATCACGCGCTTCGCCTTCGGCGCGAAGTGCGGGCCGGGCGTGAACGCCGCGGGCTGGCCGTCCGCGCCGAGGATCGGCGCCGCCGACGCGGACCGGTCTCCGAGAAGCGATGCGAGCGCCATGCCGCCGATGCCCGCGCCGATCGAGGTCGCGACCGAACCGAAGAAGCGACGGCGCGTCATGTAGAGGAGGTACTCCTCGAGTCCGTCGGCCGGGTTGGCGCTGATGCGTGGCTGGCTTGGCATGGGCGTTTCCTCGGTCAATCCTTCACGATCGTGGCGTCGCTCGTGAGCACGGCGTTCGCGAGCAGCGTCCACGCGGCGAGTTCGGCTGGGTCAAGGTCGGACGGCCGCGGCGCCATGCCGACGGCGAGCAGCTTGGCGGCCTCCTCGGGCGCGGCGACATAGCGCGCGCGGTTCGCGGCAAGCGTCTCGACGAGCTTGTCGAGGACCGCAGGCGACGGCTTGGTGCCCGTCGCACGGCGGAAGAGCAGTTCGGCACGGACGCGGTCGTCGCCGGCCGCGCGCATGGTGCGCTCGGCGGCCGAACGCGCGGCCTCGACGAACTGCGGGTCGTTCCAGAGCGCAAGCGACTGGAGCGGCGTGTTGGTGACGAGGCGGCGCGTGGCGCAGAACTCGCGCGTCGGCGCATCGAAGGTCAGCATCGTCGGCGGCGGCGCGGCGCGCTTCCAGTAGGTGTAGAGGCTGCGGCGCCAGATATCGTCGCCCTGCGACTGTTCGTAGACGCGCGTGTTCGACTGGAGCATCGCGACTTCCTGCCACAGCCCCTCGGGCTGGTAGGGCTTCACGCTCGGCCCGCCGAACCGCTCCTTCAGCAGTCCGCCGACGAACAGCGCCTGGTCGCGGATCGCCTCGGCGCTGAGGCGCTGGCGCGGGAACCAGGAGAGAAGCTTGTTCTCCGGATCGAACGCCGCGACCTCGGGGCGGAGGCGCGAGGACTGCCGGTAGGTCGCGCTCGTGACGATGTCACGCACGAGGCCGTGCATGTCCCACGCGCGCCTGTCGCCGGAGCCGTCGCGGAACCGCACGGCGAGGTAGTCGAGCAGTTCCGGATGCGTCGGCCACTCGCCCTGCAGGCCGAAGTCGTCGCTCGTGCGCACGATGCCGCGGCCGAAGAAGGTCTCCCAGACGCGGTTCACGGTCACGCGCGCGGTGAGCGGGTTCTCCTTCGAGACGAGCCATTGCGCGAGGCCTAGGCGGTTCTTGGGAGCGTCCTCCGCCAGCGCGCCGAGCACCGTCGGAACGCGGCGCGTCACCGGACGGTTCTTGTCGGGGTGGTCGTAGGCGCCGCGCGCGTGGACGAAGGTCTCGCGCGGCATCGGGAGTTCCTTCATCACCATCGTCCGCGGCGTGCCGGCGAGAAGCGCGGCACGCTCGCCGGCGACTTGCTCGATCTTGCGAGACGCGGCGATGTAGGTCGGCGAGAAGCGGATGCGCCACGCGTTGCGCGCGGCCTCGGCCGACGAATCGCGCACGGCGCCGTCGGGCGGCACGAGCGCGACCATCGCGCGGTCGTAGACGCCGTCCGCGGGAATCGCGCGGTGGTAGAAGCCTGCCTGGCCACCCGTGTTCACGACCTTGCAGACGAGGAAGTTGCGGCCCGCCGCCAGATCGAGCGAGACGCGCTCCTGGTCTGGCGCGACGGCGCGCGCCGCCATCGTCTCGAACACCTTGCTGCCGTTGAGATACACCACGAGCCCGTCGTCCGAGCCGAGCGAGATCTCGAGCTTCCGCGCGGTCGGCGAGAAGATCTCGCGCGCGATGAACTCGCTGCCGACGCTCGCGGCGAGTCCGACCGGCTGCGCCTCGAGGACGCCCGGCGCGAAGCGCCACTCGCCGGGATTGGCGTCGGTGCCGAAACGCTTGCCGAGCGCGAGCGCCTTCTCCTGTTCGGGGCCGTAGTTGGTGGTGTAGCCGACCCCGGGCTCGCCGAAGAACGGCCCGGCGATGTACCACGCGCTCGAGGCCTCCGGCAGCGCGGCGAGCGCGGCTTCGGAGGCCTGCATCGGCGTCAGCCGCACGCGACCGAGGACATGCTGCGCGTACGGCGAGTCGTAGTTGAGCGTGACGCGCAGTTCGGTGCCGCCAGCGAAACCGAACGGACGCGCCGCCGCGAACAGCGCCGTGCGCTTGCCCGGCACCTCATGCCCGCGGACGGCCCACACACGGCCGTCGCCCTTGGTCAGCGCGTTGGCGACGCGGAAGTCGCCGTTCTCCTGCTCGTGGTCGGCCCACGCCCAGGCGAGTTCGACGGGCTCGCGTCGGCTCGGGTCGGCGATCGAGATCGCCTCGACGGCGATGCCTTCGAGCACCGCGTTCCCATTCGGCCCGCGGCCGACGCGCCCCTGGCCGTGCGTGGAGTCCTCGAGCGCCTCGAGCATGAGGAGGCGGAGGTCGGTCGCGTCGGTGCGGAGGACGACGGTGTGCTCGTCGCTCTCGGGATTGACGCCCGAGGCGAGGACGGAGCCGTCGGGCTGGGCCGCGAGGGTGGCGCCGTTGCGGCTCGAGGCCGAGACGACCGTCGCGGCTGCAGACACGAAGCCGGCACGCACGGCGCCGACGAACGACGCGAGTTCAGCCTTCTCGGATTCACCCGCCTGCACCTGTTCGGCGCGGGCGCGCTCCTCGGCCGCAGCGAGGAGCGAGAGCTGCTCCTGCTGGTCGGGACGCGGGACCTCGATGAACGGCTCGAACGCGCGGTTCGGATCCGGCGCCTGCGAGTAGATGCCCGGCTCTTCGTTCGAGTTGAAGAACGCGATGAGCGAGTAGAAGTCCTCGGCCGTGATCGGGTCGAACTTGTGGTCGTGGCAGCGGGCGCAACCGACCGACAGCCCGAGGAACGCAGAGCCCGCGGTGTTGACACGGTCCGATGCGTACTCGAGGAGATACTCCTCGTTGATCGCGCCGCCTTCGTCGCTTGTGACATGGGCGCGGTTGAAGCCGCTCGCGACGATCTGGTCGACCGTCGCCGACGGAATCAGGTCGCCGCCGACCTGCTCGATCACGAACTGGTCGTACGGCTTGTTGTCGCGGAAAGCCTTCAGCACCCAGTCGCGCCAGAGCCACATCTGGCGGCCGGCGTCCATATGGATGCCGCTCGTGTCGGCGTAGCGCGCGATGTCGAGCCACGGCACGGACAGACGCTCCGCGGTGCGCGACGCGTAGGGCTCGTCCTTCAGGAGTCGGTCGACGAGCCGCTCGAAGCGATCCGCCGCGGGATCGGCGAGGTACGCCTCGGTCTCCTCGGGCGTCGGCGGCAACCCGGTGAGGTCGAGATAGAGCCGGCGGACGAGATCCGCAGGTGA
>CAIXEV010000386.1 GCA_903918555.1 uncultured bacterium
GACTTTCCGTGACCTGGCAGAGCACGGCGTGCTCGGCGAGCAGTTCCATGACAAACGCCTGGCCAAAGGAAAGCTCCTCCAGCGGACCGACAATCGGGATTCTCGAGATGAACTTCTCCGAGGGCGACTTTCGGAGCGGCATGCCAAGCATGAGCCCGCGCCCTCGGACCTCGTCGGCGCCCCCGTGGGCGGCGATGCTCCGCTCGAATCCTTGCCGCAGCAGGCCGCCGAGCCGATCGGCCCGATCCGCGAGCCGCTCTCGATCATGGATGGCGAGCGTCATGAGGCCAGCGGTCATCGCCAGCACGCCGCCTTGAAAGGTCGAGGCGTGAAGCAACGCACGCGACATCGAGTCAAAGGTTGCCGACCAGATGTCCTTCCTGACGAGTGTTGCGCCGATCGGCACGAAACCGCCCGCGAGCGCCTTCGAGAGCACCACCATGTCGGGTCGGCATCCGGCGTCGTGTTCAAGCGCGAGGAAGCGTCCCGTGCGGCCGATGCCCGTCTGGACCTCGTCGACGACAAGCAGCGTTCCAAAGCGTGCGCAGAGGCGCGAGGCCTCGGCGAGAAATCCATCCGAGAGTACGCGGCAAGACTTCCCCTGCACGGGCTCTATGAGGAAGGCCGCGAAGCGCTTTGATGCAAGCGCCTGCTCCAGTGCGCCGAGGCTGTCGAACGGAATGCACTCGGATTCCCCGAGAGGGCCGAAGCCGTCTCGGAGCTTTGGATTGCCGTTGGCAGCGAGTGCGCCGAGGGTCAGTCCATGGAAGGCCATGTCGCAGTGAAGCACCGCGGCGCGACCGGTTGCGCGGCGCGCGAGCTTGAGCGCGCACTCGACCGCTTCGGTGCCTGAGTTCGAGAAGAAGACATGGTTGAGTTCGCCGGGGACGCGTTCAGCGAGGCGGCGGGCGAGCAACGCAGCGAGCGGATTGCGCTCGAACTGGACCCAGTTCGGCGTACCGCTCGCGAGCGCATCGCGAAGCGCCGCAACCATGTCGGGATGGGACCGACCTATTCCGTGGACGGCGTAGCCCGCGATGCAGTCGATGTATCGACGGCCAGTGTCGTCGATGAGAATAGCGCCCTCGCCCTGAACCCAGCGGCGGTCAAAGCCGGTCAGGCGAAGCATGCGTCCGAAGGGCGGATTGCCGTGGGCGCCGAAGTTCCCATCGATCTCACGGCGCGCCTCTCCGAGCAGCCGGGAAAAGTCCTGACGCGGTTCTGCCATGAAACTACGATACCCAAATGCGTGGCATCGCCATCGTTCCGACCTTTCGAAACCTTCGTGCACTGCCGGGTGTGCTCGCTGGGCTGGAGCGCGGCGGGCTTCCAATTCTGGTTATCGACGACGGCTCCGATGACGGAACTGGCCCGTGGCTCGACGCGTGGATGGCAGAGGGTGGACAGCGCTGGGTCGAGCACCTTCCGCAAAACCGTGGGAAGGGTGCTGCGCTTGAAGCAGGGCTTGCACAGGCTCGAGCGCGGGGCTTCGACTTCGCGGTCACGGTCGACTCCGATGGCCAGCATCTCGTCGAAGATGCGCTTCGCATCGCGGCCGCGACAGAGGGCGGCGTCCTGGTGATCGGGGCACGCGAGGAGTCTGTTCCCGGCTATCCGAGCAAGAGCATGTTCGGGCGACGGTTGTGGGCGCTCGGCATCCGTTCGCTCACTGGCCTTGGCGTCGCCGATCCGGTTTGCGGACTTCGCTGCTACCCGTTGCAGGAAACCGCGTCGGTGCCCGTCGCTTCCGGCCGGTACGCCTGGGAGGAGGAGTTTCTTGTTCGTGCGGCCTGGGCCGGGGTTGAGGTGCGCGAGGTCAGGATTCAAACCGTGTACCAATCGGCGGACGAACGAGTGAGCCATTTCGCCTTGCGAGACTGGATCGAGTCGATGGCGGTGTGGGCTCGGCTCGCGGTGCTTCGGCTCTTTCGACTCAGTCCGCGCTACCGCCCGCGCGGTCCTTTGGTCGGGCGCGACCGCTCATGGCGGAGGATCACCGGCGCCGCTGTTCTGGTCGGCTGCGCCATCGGCGCGGCGATGCCTTGGTTTCTCGCGGTTCCGCTTCTGGCGTGGATCGCCTGGCGCCTTCACGCACCGATCGCCGTGGCCGTCACCAGCGGCGTTCTCGGCGCGTTTTCGAGCGAGCTTTGGTCGCCCGCTGTGCCATTGATCGCATCGGTGCCGGCGGCGTTCGGCGTCACCCGAGCGGCGCGCTCCCTCTGTAGCAGCTGAATACGCCGAGTTCGAGCAGGTGTCGGGTGCCGATGAACCCGCTGCGGTCGAGCGCCTCGACGATCCGGTCGGGGCGTGCCGCGTCGACGATGGTGTCCGCCCAGTACTGCATCATCGGGAAGGTCGACGGGCGGCCGCTGGCGACGACGCCGACAGCGGGAACCAGCCAGTACATGGAGAGGTCGAAGGCGTGGCGAAGCCCGACTGTGGTTGGTCGGGTTACCTCGAAGATCACGATGCGACCTCCGGGACGGAGCACGCGCCTCGCCTCGCGAAAGGCGAGCATGAGGTCTTCGATGTGCCGAAGCATGTAGCTCATCGAGACGACATCGAAGCTTGCGTCAGGGAACGGAAGGCTTTCCGCACGCCCCTCGACTGTTTCACGCACGCCGCGGCGACGGGCAACCTCAAGCATGCCCGTGCTGGGATCGAGCGCCACCACGCGTCCCGTGGGGCCGACGATCTCCTGCGAGAGTGCCGCACAGAGGCCGGTGCCGCTGCCGACATCCAGATGGGACGATCCGGGCTTCAGGCCCGCCTTGGCCAGCATCCTGCGACGATACCAGCGGCCACTCCGCATGAAAGCCGCGCCGCTCGAGTTGTCGTAGCCGCGGGCGGTCTCGTCGAACAGGCTCTTCGTGTACTTCTCTCGATCGCTTCGTGCCTCGAGACCCTTCGGCCGTCGTGTGACAGGCGGGATCGACCCACCGCCGGTGGAGGGATCACGAAGCAACTTGCCGCTCTCTGACTTGGGAAGTTCATCGACCACGCGGATGCTCCTCGGAATGGTGTGACCCGCGACCAACGGCTCGAGGTGAGCCCGAATGTCGAGGATGTTCGGTTCGTGTGCCCCGTCGCGCAACTCGATCTCCGCGGCGACTCGCTGCAAAGCCTCGCCGGCAGAAATCGGTCGGACCAACGCGCGGCGGACCGCTGGGTGCCGCTCAAGCGCCTGCTCGACTTCGATCGGGTTCACCTTGAGTCCCCCGACATCGAAGACAAGCTTGAGCCTGCCATTGACTCGGAAGGCGCCGGCGCCGTCGCGAACGCCGAGATCGCCCGTGTGGAACCACGCGTCCGCGGTCGCGTCCGTGCAGCGTCCGTCGTCGTCAAGCACGCCTGTGAGCATGCAGGTGCTTCGCACGGCGATCTCGCCACGGGTCCCATCGCCGCCGAGCAGCCGGATCTCGACCCCGCGAACGGGCCGGCCGCCTTGGCCTCGATCGAGCCAGATCGTGCCGAGTTCGCTCGCCCCGTACAGGTCGACGATCTCCAGCCCGAAGCCAACCTTGAACGCGCGGCGTACCGTCGCGGGAAGGGATGTTCCGGCGGTCACCGCACAGCGGAGCGCGTGGCGCGTGGGCCGCACCTCGGCCGCCGCCTCGGCGAGCGCCTGCGCCGTGATCGGGACGAGCGGCAAGGTCGTCGCGCCTGCGAGGATCGCATCGCGCGCGCTCTGCAGCGAAAATCGCCCGAGCGCATGAACCCGCGCACCCGCGAGGATCGGAGCGAGGAACCCGTGCTCGAAGCCATAGGCGTGAGGCATCGGCAGGAACGACGCAACGATGTCGCCGCGTGCGCAGAGTTGTTCGTCGAGAAGCGTCGACCCGATCAGGTCAATCGCCTCGCTGCTGCGCACGACGAACCGGGATCTTCCGGTCGTCCCCGATGAGAGCAAAATCGCGCCCCGAGTCTCGGATTGGGTGCCAAGTCGCGCCGTGGCGGACCGGTCGACTCCGGCGGTCGAACATGCAGCCTCATCGAGGAATCCTTGGTCCAGAACCAGGGTGTCGTCGCCGAGTTCGCGTTCGATGCGGTCGCGGATCATCCCTGGAAGCGGGCAGGGGAGCAGGCAGGGCACGCGGCCTGCGGATGCGGTCGCGAGCACAGCGACCCAGAACGGCCAGCCGGAAGGAACCGTGATTGCGACACGCGCGTCCTGTGGGGACCGCTTGCACACGAGCGCCCGCACCGAGGCCGTGCGCGCGGCGAGTTCGAGCCATGACACTTCGGCGCCATCGGCATCGACGATCGCGATCTCGCGAGGTCGCTCCGCGCAGTGTCTGGCGAGCGCTTCGACCGCGAGTCTCATGCGCGTGCTTCGGCTGCGGCCGATGGCGTGACCGACTGGGGAAGCTGCTGCGTGATCTTGAACGGTCGCACCCGTGCCGCGACCGGTCGCACGCGCTGCAGGGCGCACAGGCCGCGTAGCGCCTGGCAACGGACGCCGACGCCGAAGGGAATGCGGTCGATCTCGCCCGCGAGCAGGGTCACGAAGGCGCGCCCAAGCGTCTTCGTGCGCTTCGGCGAGAAGAGCAGATCGCGGAATCCCGGGTCATAGAAGCCCTCGACCAGGCTGAAGGCGCGGTCGGTGACGCGCTTCATCCAGGCATTGTGACGCGCACGCTCGGTGGTCGGCGGCGAGCCCTTCGACATGCGAATGACGCCGCCGGCCGCCTGCTCGGCGCCAAGCAGTCCGAGGGTGAGCCCGGTCGACCAGACCGGATCGAGAAACGCGGCCGCGTCGCCGATGAGGAAGTGCCCTCGCCCGGCAAATGGGTCGCAGCGGTAGGTGAAGTCCGAGATGACGCGGTTCTTCTCAGGGCCGACCGCGTTTGCCATCCGTTCGCGGAGGACCGGGGTGCGGGCGATGGCCCAGCGCAGCCGGTCTTCAGCGGGAACATCGATGGTCCTGTGCAGGTGCTCGCGCGCGACGAAGCCGATGCTGGTTCGCGTCGCGTCGAGCGGAATCATCCAAAACCATCCTTCGTCCGCGATGGTGAGCGCGAAGCAGTTCTGCCCCTTACCGCTCGGTCGAATCAC
>CAIXEV010000387.1 GCA_903918555.1 uncultured bacterium
CAAGGCCGCGGGCGACTTCCTCGGCAAGCTGCATGTGCCGAACACGATCACCGAGTGGGTGCGGGAGCACTGCGGCGTCCGCATCGAGCCCGAGCGTTTCCTGAAGCGCGACCGCGAGGAGATCGAGAAGGTCATCCGCATCGACGCGGCCGAGGAGGCGCAGGAGCAGATCCGCGCGACCGCCGGCGAGTGCCTGCCGGTCGAGCTCGAGCCCGAGGAGTGGGACGCCGAGGGCTTCGCGGCCTGGGCGCGCGCGACCTACGGCGCCGAGCTCACGCCCGAGGAGATCCGCGGAGCGGACCGCAGCGAATCGATCGAACGCGTGGCCGACGCCGCGCAGGCGAAGTTCGCGGATATCGACCTTTCGCCGGTCGGCGAGTTCCTCGTGCCGAACTTCGGCGCGAAGCAGCTCGCGCAGTGGGCGAACCGCAAGTTCGGCACCAGCTTCGACGACTCGATCTTCGCGGGCGCGACCGAGCCCGCCGAGGCCGGACGCAAGCTGCGCGAGAAGGCGCTCGAGGTCTATCGCCAGCGCGAGACCACCTACTCGATCGACTACGCGATCAACATGACGAACGCCGAGATCGAGCGCGACCGCGACGGAGCGCTCGCGCGCTTCTGCTCGTTCGTCAACAGCCGCTACGGGCTCGACTGGACGCCCGACACGCTGGTGGCGACCGACACCGGCGTCATCCGCGAGAAGCTCGTCGAGGCCGCGAGGAAGCAGAGCCCCGACGCGCAGAAGGCGCGCGCGGAGCGGTGCCTCTCGCACGGCCGCGATGCGGACTCGATCGCACGCTGGTTCGAGACCGACTGCATGCTCCGGCTCTCGGAGAGCGAGCGCGAGGAGGCGGCGAAGGATCCGGAGACCTTCGTGCGCGCCAAGCTGCTCGACCTGCCGCGGCTCGAGCTCACGCAGTTCGAGCGCTGGATCCTGCTGTCGACCCTCGACAACGCGTGGAAGGACAACCTCCACGGGATGGACCAGATCCGCGACGCGATCGGCCTGCGCGCCTTCAGCCAGAAGGACCCGCGCATCGAGTTCAAGCGCGAGAGCGCGCGCGTCTTCAACGAGATGCAGGAGACGATCCGCGACCGCGTCACCGATGTCGCGTTCCTCGGACGGCTGATGCCGCAGATCCCGCGCGCAGCTCCGCGGCCGCAACCGGCGCAGGTCGGCGGCGGCCAGGTTGATGCGCCCGAGAGCGCATCGGACGAGGCCGCACAGCCGACGCAGCGCATGCAGCAGCAGCCCGCGGTCGCCGAACGCGCGCTCGCCTCGGATTCGCCCGTGGATCCTGCGTCGATCCCCGTCGTCGGTCGCAACGAGCCCTGCCCGTGCGGCAGCGGGCTCAAGTACCGCCAGTGCCACGGCAAGAAGCCGGACGCGCAGGCGTAAGCGACTGACGAACCGCTCGCGCGGCAAGCATGCAATCCACGCCCCGACGGCAGCCGCCGTCGGGGTGTTTCTTTGTCGAGATGTTTGTTGTGATCTTCGTGAAGAGTCGTCTCATGGGCGCGCCGCGACCTCGTGCACCGTGACGCTCGAATCGAAGCCCCGGCGCGTCGTATGACCTGAACAGGTCATGCCAAGCCCAAAGATGCAGCGAGCCGAGACGCATGGGCCGTGATCGTGCGGCGCGATGGCTAGCCTCCGCGCCCTCCCGCCGCCGAAACCCCTCGGCGTCGTGGGTCGTTTCATTCTCCCGTTTCCCTTCTCCCTCTCACTGCAAGGAACAGCTTCAAGATGTTCACGAACCGTCCCGCCATCATTGCCGGCATCGCCGCGTCGATCGCCGCGCCCCTCTCGCATGCTGCGATCACGCTCGTCGACTACAGCACAGTGGTCGCCACCACGACCGAAGATTTCAGCGGATTCGCAAGCGGCGGAAACACGCCGTACAACGGACTCGTGCAGGGCAACGGCCTCGCGTTCGGCGAGCGCTTCGCCGGTCAACAACTCTCTTCGCAGACGGTGTCTTTCCCGACGTCGAGCAACCAATTCGATGCGCTCTCCGGTTCGCCGACATCCCCGCTCACGCTTCTGGCTGGAAGCGCGAACCACAACCTGTGGATCGGCGATCTGGGCCTTTCAGGGGGCTTCATGATGGCCGGCTGCGGCCCGGCTGGCTCGGCGTTCGGCAACGGCGGCGGCGCCGGGCACGGCAGCGTCGCGCTGCTGTTCGACGAGGACCAGTCGCAACTCGGCTTCCGGATCCTCGGCCAGAACGGCTCGATCGGCGTCGTGAGCTTTTTCCGACGCGATGGCTCGCTGATCGAGACCGTGAACATCGACCTCCCGAACCTGCAGACGGGCGGCTTCCCTGAGGTGAGCTTCGGATTCCTGCGAGACGGCGGCGTCGCGGACATCGCCGGCATGTCGTTCACCAATGTCGATTGGGGGGGAGTCGGCATGGACAACTTCATCTTCAGTAGCAGCATCCCCGCCCCTGGCGCCGTGGCTCTGCTCGGCCTCGCCGGCCTCGTCGGCGGACGCCGTCGCCGCGCCTGAACCGCCTCTCAGACGCATGCACGAAAGCCGCCCTGCTCACGCGAGCGGGGCGGCTTTCTTTGGCGCTCCCGCTCGGGTCTTCGCGTGCCGTGTGGCACGCGGCGACGAGCGGGAACGCACCCGCCACCACAAGCCGCATCGCCACGCGCCGCCACGCTGTTCAACGACCAGAATGCCCGTGGCCTTCGCCACCCCGCGTCGCTCGCAAGCCCCCTGAACCCGCAGGAACCTGCAGGCCCCCACGCGAAAGCGCACTTGACCGCGCGTCGGAAGTCGCTACCATCCCTCCCCTCACGCCTCGTTAGCTCAGTTGGCAGAGCAGCTGACTCTTAATCAGCGGGTCGTAGGTTCAACCCCTACACGAGGCATTTCGGCTGAGACATCCAAGCGCGGGTCCTTCCCCGCGCGCATCGGCGACGGTGCCGTTCTCCAGCGATTTGCGCGCACCGCGCGTGAACGCGAGAGGTCTCGAGCGAACCCCCAACATCCCTTCGAAACGGGCATGACTCGGGCATGACTCAAGCCATGCGTCGATCATGCCGCGAGCCCTCCGCGAGCCCGTCCTCAGGCCACGCCGAGAGCCTCGCCGCAGGCCTCCCCTCGCCCCCGCGTCATCGTGGTTCCATCGAACGCCTCCTCTGCGAGTTGATGGGTTCTGACCTTGCCTGCGCAGACCGCACAGGCATCAAGAACCGCTTGAGGGCCCGGCCAGTCGGTTCTGGGGAAGGCCTCAGAGACCGCGTGAAATCACGGACGAATTGGGTGAATATGCGTGTATCTCTCGGCCAGATACCGACCTGCGAACATTGCGCGAGTCTCGCATCGTTCCGCGCGACTTTCCAAATGTCCCCTAAAGCATTGCCCTTTTTTGACAGTGGCTTCGCCCGCGCAAGTCACCCAATCGGGGCGTCCCGCGAGGACAGTCGATCGTGTCCTCCAATTCACCCAAGGTAGGTTGAAGCCCTACCCGCCTACGCCCGATCTTCAGCCCACAATGAATCACATGGCACGAGAGGAACACAAGCGCTGCGACAAGTCCCGCCCCACGGCGGTGCACGCCCAGCGCGACATCGAAGAGCAGGAGCGACTCCGCCAGCTCGGCGGCATCGTCGTCCACGATCTGAACAACGCGATGTTCGCGCTGCTCGGACGCACCCAGCTCCTCAAGCGCCAGGCGGCCGACACCGACCTTCACCGCCCCATCGCCGACATCCACGACACCGCGAAGCTGCTCGAGTCGCTGATCGTGAAGCTTCAGTCCGCGTGCCAGCGCGACTCGTCGAGCGACGAGCGCTCCAATCTGCGCGCCGCCGTGCTCCTTGGCCTGCGCCATGCGCTCGGCACGCTGCCCGAAGCCATCCGCCCCGGAGGCGACCAAGGCTTCGACGACTGGCTCGAGCAGGCAATCGACCATCTGCCCCGCGATCTCTTCTACGACGGATCGATCCTTCAGGTTACGACGGCGCTTGCCCACCTGATCTCGATCCACCGGATGCGCGCGACGAGCCCGATCAAGATCTGCTGCGCCGTGCGAAAGGCCGACGACGAGACCCGCTTTGACTTCTACGCCGAAGACGACGGCGGTCTCTGGGAGCACGGCGTCGAACCGCCGTCGCTGCTGCACGGGAACTTCGATCTCGCCCTGCTTCCGCTCGCGGCGGCACAGCGCGCCACCCGTGAACTCGGCGGCAAGGCCGCACTCGAGCGCGCACCGTCCGGCCTGCGCAGCCACTTCTCCTTCAAGGTGCAGCACGGCCTCACCCTCGAGCAGCATGGCGACCGCGGTTCCGTGCGCTGCTCGGAGCATCACGCGCCGAAGACGCGACGCGTCCTCATCGCCGACGACGATCCTGCGGTCCGCGCCCTCCTGGTCGCCGCGCTCGAGTCGGTCGACGACGAGGTCGAGACGATCTCCGATCCTTCCTCGCTGCTCTCGTTCCCCGAGCTCGACTCGATGGATGTCGTCATCCTCGACGCCGGCGGCGGTGGCCTCGAGGCGCTGCGCAAGCTGCGCGAAAGCGGAAGCAAGCTGCCCGTACTCGTGGCGAGCGGCGACATCGTCGAGGGCAACTTCGACGACTCGACGCGTTTCGTCATGAAGCCGATTCCGCTCGACCGCCTCGACCGCGAACTGAACCAGCTCGCCGCGCATCGGCACAGCTAGGTCCGGGCAAACGCGATCTGCATGATCTGACGCGCGCAGGCCGAGAGTCCGACAAGCGACTCCGCGCCTGCGCGGTCGACCGCGCGGAACTCGTCGTACTCCCATCCGCCGGACTCGCATCCGGCCTTGGGCAGCGCATCGAGCCGCGCCGCGATCCGATAGACGATCTCCCAGCTCGATGCAGTCGTGTCGAAGAGCACGGCGACAGCGACCGGCGGCGACGCCGCCTCGAGATGCGCCTCCTCGGAAAGCTCGCGCGCGACCGCCGCCTCGGGCGCC
>CAIXEV010000388.1 GCA_903918555.1 uncultured bacterium
GAACGGCCTCAAGGTCTACACGCGTGTCGCGACCATCGCGGGCACGGTCTCGAGCCCGAGCGACATCGTCGTCGTCCCCGGCACGCCGCCGTGCGTCGCCGACATCGTGGCCGACGGCGTCGTGAACGGCGCCGACCTCACGCTCGTCCTCACCAACTGGGGCCCATGCGCGACGAGCACCTGCGTCGCGGACATCGACCGCAACGGCACCGTCGACGCGGCCGACCTCTCCGCCGTGCTCGTCGGCTGGGGCGGCTGCGCAGACTGACTCGCAGCACGGCCTCACGCCGCAACCGTACGCGCACGCGCGTCATCGACCTCTTGACCGTCAGATCGTGACCCTGGAATTCCTCCTCTCTTCGGATCTCGCCGCCATGCCTTCCTCGCCATCCACCATTCCCTGCGCTCTCGTCATGCTCGCGACGCTCGCGGCGTCCGCAGTTCTGCAACGCGCGGCATGCGCGCAGACGCTCGACGAACTCATTCGGCCGATCGCGACGCTCACGGCATCGGACGGCGCCGCGTCGGACAACTTCGGGGACTCGATCTCGCTCTCCGGCGACACGCTTGCGGTCGGCGTTCCATTCGATCAGATCGGCACGAAGCTGAACCAAGGCAGCGTGCGCGTCTTCGTCCGCAGCGGAAGCAGCTGGGTGCTCCAGGCGACGCTGACGGCCTCGGACGGTGCGGCCGAAGACTACTTCGGTTGGTCGGTCTCGCTCTCAGGGGACACCCTGGCAATCGGCGTTCCGCTCGACGACATCCTCGCCGTCCCGAACAGGGGATCCGTGCGGGTGTTCGTGCGCAACGGGACCACCTGGACGCAGCAGCAGTCGCTGTCGGGCGTCTCCGCAGACGACCAGTTCGGCAGTGCCGTGGCGCTCTCGGGCGAGACCCTTGCGGTCGGCGCGCCCCTCGACGATGTCGGCGCGAATCTCGACCAAGGGAGCGCGAGCGTCTACACGCGCAGCGGCACCTCGTGGACGCTGCAGCAGACGCTGACGGCATCGGACGGTGCGGCCGCCGACTACTTCGGTTGGTCGGTCTCGCTCGCCGGCAACACGCTTGCGATCGGAGTGCCGACCGACCGGGTTGGCACGGTGGAGGGCCAGGGCAGCGTGCGGATCTTTGGACGGAACGGGACTTCATGGACCGCGCAGCAGACGCTGACGGCATCGGATGGCGCGGCGAACGACGACTTCGGACAGGCCGTCGCACTGCAGGGCGACACGCTCGCGGTCGGAGTCGCGAGCGACGACATCGGCGCCAATGCAGACCAAGGCAGCGTGCGCATGTTCGCTCGCAGCGGCAGCGTGTGGACCGCGCAGCAGACGCTGACGGCCCTTGATGGCGCCGCCAACGACTTCTTCGGCAACGCCCTCGCGCTCGATGGCACCATGCTTGCGGTCGGCGCGTACGGCGACGACATCGGCACGAAGGCGAACCAAGGCAGCACGCGCATCTTCGCGTGGAGCGGCACCGCCTGGAGCGCGCAGGCCACGCTCACGCCCGCGGATGGCGCCACAGGCGATTTCTTCGGCTGGTCCGTCGCGATGTCGAACGGCACGCTCGCGGCCGCGGCGAGCGCGGATGATGTCGGCACGATCGTCAACCAGGGCAGCGTCCGGGTCTTCGCCGTCCATCAGGTCTGGAACGCGACGCGCAGCATCGGTTCGAACAGCCTCGTGTCTGCGATCGAGTCGGCGTTTGCCGGCGATCGCCTGCTCTTCGGCAACGCCGCGATGTCGCTCGCGAGCGGCATCATCGATGTCTCGCAGAAGCGCCTCACCTTCACGGCGCTCGAGCCGGCCACGCTTGCGCCGACGGCGCTCATGACCGTTGCCAACGGCACGATCTTCGACAAGTCGCCCGCCGTCGCGGCGGGCGGCCTGACGGTCGCCGGCAAGCTCGTCGCGCCGATCGGCGGCGAACTCCTCCTCGAGCAGTTCACGGTCGCGAGCGGTGGGCAGTTCAGCCAGCGGGGCGCAAGCATCGCGGTGAACCAGACGCTCGCGACCACGGCGGGCGGCGTGTGCTACCTCGACGGCCCCGTGCTCGCCGAGTCGATCTCGACCGTCTCCGGCGCGCAGAATCGCGTGATCGGCGACACCGACATCCTCTGCGACTACTCGAATGCGGGTGCGACCGTCATCCAGCGCGGGATCATGTATGTCTACGGTTCGCTGACGAACTCGGGCACGATCACGGGCGAGCTGAACAGCAGTTTCCTTCCGCCGAGCCCCGGCGACGGCTACTCGATCGGCGGCGACTATGTCGTGGGCGCGAGCGCCTCGGTCATCCTGGCGGATCCCGTCTGGTGGCTGCGCATCGGCGGCAACTTCGATGTCGCGATCAACGATCACGCGCGCTTCGTGATGGGCGAGGCCACGCTCGAACTCACGGGCACCGGCCCGGCGGCGCAGCAGTCGGTCGAGGTGCTCTCCCGCGATCTTGGCGAGACCGAAGACGGCTTCGCGGCCACGAACTACCCGCTCGGCGCGCTTCGCCTGCGCGCGGGCGCGACCGTCAGCCTCGCGAACAACCACAACAACGCCCCCGGCAAGGGCAACGAGGCGATCTACACGAACGAACTCGTCGTCCCCGCGGGCGCGACGCTCACGACGAACGGCTACAAGATCTACACGCGCGTGGCGACCATCGCGGGTAGCGTGTCGAACCCGAACGACATCGTCGTGATCGAGGATGCGCCGCCGTGCCTGGCGGACATTGTGACCGACGGCGTCGTGAACGGCGCGGATCTCGCGCTGCTTCTCGTCAACTGGGGTCCGTGCGCGAGCAGCACCTGCATCGCGGACATCGACCGCAGCGGCACCGTCGACGCGGCCGACCTGACGGCGATCCTCGTCACATGGGGTGCGTGCGCGAACTGAGCGCGGCCAGGCCGTCACACCAGCTTCAACACAGACTCAGGAATCATCAACATGCAGCCTTCGATTCGTACCATCACCGTTTCCATGCTCACGCTTCTCGTACCAATCACGGGGGCATGCGCGCAGACGCTTGCCGACCTGTACCCAGAGTTGCAGACACTCGTGGCGTCGGATGGAGCGGCCGAGGACAAGTTCGGCGCCAGTGTTGCGATCTTTGGCGACACGCTGGCCGTCGGGGTGGGATCCGACGATGTTGGCGGGAATGTCGACCAGGGCAGTGTTCGCGTGTTCATGCGGAGCGGCAACGGCTGGGTGCTTCAGCAGACGCTCACCGCGTCCGCCGGGGCAGCGGGCGACCAGTTTGGCGCGTCTGTCGCGCTCTATGGCGACACGCTGGTCGTAGGCATTCCAGGCGACGATATTGGCGCGAACTCCAACCAAGGCAGCGTGGAGACCTACGTGCGCAACGGGGCTGCATGGGTGTTCACGCAGTCCAATACCGCGCCAGGCGGCGCGAGCGGCGACGCATTCGGGTCGGCGGTTTCGCTCTGGGAGGGCACGCTCGTGGTTGGGGCGCCCTTTGACACGGTCGGCACGAACCCTTGGCAGGGAAGTGCGCATGTGTACGTTCGGTCCGCAACATTTTGGAACTACGCGCAGATGCTTACGCTGGCAGACGGCTCGTCGGCCGACAGACTCGGCGCCGTGATCTCGGTCTACGGCGACACGATTGCCTTGGGGGATCCGTATTACGATGTCGGTGCGAACTCTTCCCAAGGCAGCGTGCGTTTGTTTGAGCGGAGTAACGGCGTTTGGACGCTGCGGCAGACAGTGACGGCAGCGGATGGCGCGTACGGCGACTTCTTTGGCAGTGATGTCGCACTCGACGCCGATACGCTGGTGGTCGGTGTCCCGTATGACGACGTCGGGCCGAATCCGGACAGAGGCAGCGTGCGCGTGTTCACGCGCAGTGGCACGACCTGGGGCGCGCAGGCCATGCTCTGGTCCTCGGACAGTCTCGCGGAAGATGAGTTCGGCAGAAGGCTTTCTCTCTCCGGCGACACGCTCGCGGTGGGGGCTCCCCTAGCCGATGTGGGCGCGAATGGCGCCCAAGGCTCGGTTTACATGTTCATGCGCAGCGGGTCGACCTGGACGGCACGGGCGACGCTGACGGCATCGGGAGGCGCAGGGGGCGACAGGTTCGGTGGCGCCATCGCCTTCTCCGGCGACACGCTCGCGGTCGGCGTCTCCGGCGACGACGTGGCAGCTGCATCGAACCAAGGCTCCGTCCGCATCCTCGGTAACTTCCGCGTGCTGAACGACACCACGAACATCGGCTACCCGAGCCTCGCCTCCGCGATCGCGGGTTCTTCCGCCGGTGACCGCCTTCTCGTGAGTGGCCGTGCCTTCTCCGAGGCGACCGGCATCATCGACGCCTCCCAGAAGCGCTTCACCTTCACCGCCGTCGAGCCGCTCGTGCTTGCGGAAGGTGCGCTCCTGAACCTCGCGAATGACACCGTCTTCGAGAATTCGCCCGAGGTCGCTGCGGGGGGGCTGACGGTCGCGGGCAAGCTCGTGGCGCCAAGCGGCGGGAACCTCAGCTTCGAGCAGTTCGCGGTGGCGAACGAGGGTCAGTTCGTCCAGCGCAACGCGAACATCTTCGTGAACCAGGGCTTCGGCACGACTGCGGGTGGAGTCTGCTACCTCGAAGGCCCCGTGCTTGCCGAAACGGTCAGCACGACGGTTGGCGCGCAGAACCGCGTCATGGGCAACACCAGC
>CAIXEV010000389.1 GCA_903918555.1 uncultured bacterium
GCGATGCCCGCGGCGATGCCTGCGACGATCCCTGCGACCATGCCCGCATCCGCGCCCGCGATGGCTGCAGCGCCCGCGCCGATGCCCGCTGCAGCGCCGCGCGACCACGGCGCTTTCACCAGCGTTCCCCCCAGCGTTCCCACCAGCGCTCCCGCCAGCCTGCCGCCCGAACCGATCACGCCGTCGCGTGCGCGCAGCGTCAAGGGCGAACTTCCCGCGCAGCTCGTGCCCGAACTCGCGGGCCTCGAGCCGATCGCGCTGCGCGCGCCGCGCGACAAGCACATCGAGCTCGCGATCGACGCCGACGGCCGGCTCCACATCGTGGGCCGCGCGACCGACGCCACCGCGATCCTCCGCACGCGCGGCTGGGCGCGCGAGCATGGCGAACTGCTCTCGCTCGCCGACCCGCGCATCTCGAGCGGCGAGCGCGGGATTGACCCCGTGATCGATCTCGTCGTCAGCGACCTGCGCGACGCCCGCGCGATCGACGGCGCGACGGTGCATGTCCTGACGCTCGTCGAGATCGCAGGTCGCCGCGGCTACCTCGCGCAGATCGCGCCCGAGTGATCACGCCGGCAGCGCAGCCTCGAGCACGCGCATGAGGTTCGCGTGCGCGAAGCCCGCGCGCGTGCCGCCGAGCGCCGCGAATCCCGCAGCGTCGAGCGCATCGAGCAGCTTCGGGTAGTCGCCCGGCGACTGGAGTTCCACCGGAAGCGACTCGCGCCCGAATCCGCCGTCGAGGTCGCTGCCGAGGCCGACGCGGTCCGCGCCCGCGATGCGCGCGACATGCATCGTGTGCGCCACGCAGTCGTCGATCGAAGCGCGGCGGTCGGCCGCGAGGAACCGGCCGTAGAGATTGAGCCCGATCCAGCCGTCGCGGTCGCGGATCGCCGCGATCTGCGCGTCGGTGATGTGGCGCTCGCTCGCGGCAAGCAGCGTCTGCGCGTTCGAGTGCGACGCGATCACGCGCGCGTCGGTCGCCGCGAGCAGGTCGTCGAACGCCGCGCGCGAAAGGTGCGACGCATCGTGCAGGATTCCAACGGCGTCGAGCGCCTCGACGAAGCGTCGGCCGGTCGCCGTCAGCCCGCCCGCGCGCGCGTTGCCGCCCGAGTAGCGGCTTCCGTGGCCCCAGCTCATGCCGACGACGCGCAGCCCGCGCGCGTGCCACCACGCGACTTCGTCGGGCGAGCGGATCGGATCGGCGCACTCCATGAGGATCACGATGCCGGGCGGACCGTCGCCCGCGGCCGCGCGCGCGAGGTCGCGGCGCGTGCGGATGATCGCGAGGTCGCCCGCGCGCTCCATCGACTCGTACCACTCGAGCTGCAGGAGCCCCGCGCGGTGCGCGCCCTCGACATCGTCCGAGTCGCGGTACGCGGCGCGGTCCTTCGCTGGGTCGCCGCCGTGCTCGGTGAAGATCGTCCCGAGCGCCACGCGCACGCCGCCCTCGCGCATCGACGCGAGGGTGAGCGAGTGCGGCGCATCGGGCGGCACCGCGGCGCGCATGTCGCGGCCATTCACCGCGAGGTACGCGAGATCGAGGTGGCCGTCCGCCCAGAAGGGCCGCATCGCGGGGGAGTGCATCGCGGGGGATTGCATCGCGGGGGAGTGCGTCGCGGGAGAGTTCGTCATCGTGCGGCGAAAGGTAGCCGCCGCCGCACGGGTGCGGCTACGCTGCGTGCGATGTCCGTAGCGCCCGACCAGCAGCCCTCCGTCAGCAGCATGCGCGTGATGCCGCCGCAGCTTCCGCCCGTCGATGTGGCGATGGGGCGCGACGAACTGCGTCGGCGCCGCTTCTCGTCGCTCATCCTCGCGCTCGGAAGCGGGGCGCTGCTCGCCGTCGCGTGGGGTCTCAGGCCGGCCTCCGCAGGTTTTGGGACGCACGAGGCTCTTGGGCTCCCTCCATGTTCGTGGCCGAGCCGTTTCGGGTTACCATGTCCTTCCTGCGGGATGACGACATCCTTCGCCCATGCGGCGAAGGGCGACCTCCTCGCGAGTTTCGCCGCGCAGCCGATGGGCTGCGTCCTCGCGATCCTCACGGGCATGGTGCTGGTCGGATCCCTCTGGACGCTCGTCACCGGCCGCACGGTCTGGCCCGTGTACGAGCGGCTCTGGAACGCTCGTGGACTGTGGCTCCTGGGCCTCGCCGCGCTGCTCGCATGGGGCTACAAGATCGCGCTGATGCGCGAATGGATGGAGTGATGAACAGCATGACGCCGACCAACGCCTCCTCGATCCTCGCGCGCCGACTCGCTTCGGCGCTGACCGTCGGGTCGCTCCTTGGCTTCTCGGTGCTCTCGAGCGGCTGCATCGCAGGCGCCGTCGGCGCGCTCGGCCAGCAGATCGAGCGCGGCAAGAAGCTCGATGTTCCCGCGGAGTACGACGGTCTCGAGGACCGCTCGGTCGCCGTGATCGTGAACGCCGACTACGCCACGCTCGTCGAGCATCCCTCGGTCGTCGGACAGATCACGGCGAATGTCGCGGTGCGCATCGCGCGCCAGGTGAAGGGCTCGACCGTGCTTCCGCCCGGCGCCGTCCTCGACTGGCAGTACCGCACCCCGCAGTGGCGCGCGCTCGCCTACGGCGAGGTCGCCAAGGAACTCGGCGTCGACCGCCTCGTCTACATCGATCTCTACGAGTACCGCCTCAATCCCGTCGGCAACAGCTACCTGTGGGACGGCGTGGCCGGCGCCCACATCGGCATCCTCGAGGCCGATGGCCTCGCCCCCGCCGAGTTCGTCTACACGACCCACGTCGTCGAGCGCTGCCCCGACCAGGAAGGCGACGGCCGCGAGTCGGCGCGCC
>CAIXEV010000390.1 GCA_903918555.1 uncultured bacterium
CCGCCGGGACCGGAGGGCGGGAAGTTCGAGGAGCTCTCGATCGCCAGGCAGAACGGCCGTCGCCAGCTCGAGAAGGAGCAGAGCACGGTCCAGACCCAGCTCAGCATGATCATCGGCGACATGGCGCGCGCCGACGAGCTCGTGAAGGGCATCGAGGAGCTGAAGGCGCTCGAGTCGTCGTACGCGCGGACCAAGGACGCGGAGACGCGCGCCAAGGCCGATGCGCTGCAGGCGCGGCTCGAGCAGATCGTGATCGACTCGCGCGCCCGCGCCGCGAGCGTCATCTCGAA
Organism: uncultured bacterium; assembly: GCA_903918555.1. GTDB lineage: Bacteria > Planctomycetota > Phycisphaerae > Phycisphaerales > SM1A02 > QWPT01. The sequence continues at coordinate 291 of CAIXEV010000390.1, forward strand.
CGCCCGCGCGATGCGCTGGACGACGCTGATGAACGCCCAGGCGATCTCGGAGGATGTGCTCGGACAGGCCTCCGCATGGAGGGTCGACCCGGAGCTCTACCGGACGCGCAAGACGATGGAGGCCCTCGGGCAGGCGCTCGCGGGCGTCCGCGTGAAGTACATGCTGCTTCCCGACGCCGAGCGCGTGCGGGTCGACATCGAGATGCAGGAGCCTGGCACGGGCCTGAATCTTGGCGAGTACATGGAGAAGAAGTCGGACGGTGGCTCGGGAGGCGGCTCGGGAGGCTAGCCGGACGGTTGCCATCGGCCTGACCAACGAGCGTGAGAGAACGGGTGGCCGCGGCCGCCTGAGGCAGATAGACGGAAGACATTCATGAACAAGCGCACTTCGGCATTCGCACTTGGATTCGCAATCCTGCTGGTCCTCGTCCTCTACAGCACGACCTACACCGTGAACTTCCACGAGTTCGCGATCCGCACGCGCTTCGGCGTCCCCGCGGGCGTCGAGCGGAGCGCGGGCCTGCACTTCAAGTACCCGTTCTTCATCGACACGGTCACCAAGCTCGACCGCCGCATGCAGATCGTTGAGAGCCCGCTGCAGACCGTGCAGACGAGCGACGGCCTGCAGGTCGTGGTGCGGGCGTATCTCTTCTGGAAGGTCGACGACACCGACGAGCAGGCGCAGGCGTTCCTGCAGAGCTACGGCGGTTCGCTGCAGAAGGCCGGCGGCGACCTCGAGCAGACGCTCGCGGGCGCCGTGAAGGCCGTCTCCGGCTTCAAGTTCGACGAGCTCGTCGGCCCGAACGCGCGGCTCGGCGACGCGGAGAAGGCGATCCTCGCCGGCGTCGAGGGCGCGAAGAAGGTCGGCGTCGAGCCGATTTCGGTCGGCCTCTCGCAGGTCGTCCTGCCGCAGAAGACGACCGTCAGCGTGCTCTCGCGCATGGCCGAGGTGCAGAACACCCTGCGCGAGCTCGAGGCCGCGAAGGCCGCGTCGCAGGCCGAGGCGATCAAGAGCCAGGCGAAGAGCCAGGCCGACACGATCGTCGCGTTCGCCACGCAGTGGGCCTCGCGCATCGAGGGCAAGGGCAGCGAAGAGGCGACCGCGTACTACGAGAAGATGAAGGAGCACTCGGACCTCGCGACCTTCCTCGCGTGGCTCGACGCGCTCAAGGCCGGCCTCCGTGGCTCGACGACCTACATCGGCGACACCACGCGCGCGCCGTTCCACCTGCTTGACCTCGACGCGCCCGTCAGCGCAGACGGCATCCCGCAGCCCGACGCCGAGAAGAAGTCCGCCCCCGCGACGGAGAAGTCTCGATGACGATCGATCCGAACGATCCACTCGGCGAGACGCCCGGGGGCGTTCCGCCGCAGCCGCGCCGCGCAGCGAGCGCGCGCTTCGATGTCGGCGCGGGGCAGGGCGAGGAGTCCCTGCGTGAGGCGCTCGACCCGGCGACGAACTCGCTCGGCGAGGCGCTCAAGCTCTCGTACCGCATCCTGCAGCTCGGCATCGTCGTGCTCATCGGCGCGTTCCTCCTGTCCGGCTTCAAGTCGGTCAACGAGGGCGACACCGGCGTGCGCACCCTGTTCGGCGCGATCGCCGGCAAGGACGGCGAGCAGCAGCTCGAGCCGGGATTCCAGCCGTTCTGGCCGTATCCGATCGGCGACCTCATCGTGTTCTCGCAGAGCACGAAGGGCGTCCCGATGACGCAGGAGTTCTGGCCCGCGGGCCGTCAGCAGGGCGATATGCGCCAGAAGACGCTCCAGGAGCAGATCGACAGCGCCACGCCCGACTCGGGCCTCAAGCCGGGCGGTGTCGGCGTGGGCGACGGCTCGCTGCTCACGAAGGACGGCGACATCGCGCACACGCAGCTCGAGTTCTCCTACGAGATCGTCGACGCCGTGCGCTACCTCGAGGCGATCAGCCCGACCGACACGGTCGAGTTCGTGAAGGCCGCCGTCCGCCAGGCCGCGGTCGAGGCTGCAAGCGGCCTCACCCTCGCCGAGTTCACCGATTCGCGCGACATCCTTGGCCCCGTCGTCGCGGAGCGCGCGCAGCGGACGCTCGACCGGCTGAATGTCGGCATCCGTCTCACGAGCGTGACGACGAGCGAGCGCATGGCGCCGTTCGCGGTCGAGAACCGCTACCGCGATGTGCAGACCGGCCGCGAGAACGCGAAGTCGACCGTCGAGCGCGCGCGCCAGGACGCGGCGCGCGAGCTGACCGCGGTCGCGGGCGGCGAGGTGTACGCCGAGCTCCTGAAGCAGATCCGCGAATACGAGGAACTCCTCGGCGCGGGACGCAAGGCCGATGCGGAGGCCAAGCTCGTCGAGCTTGGCAAGCGCATGGAGGCTCCAGATGTCGGCGGCGATGTCGCGCAGATCATCGCGCGGGCGAAGGCATCCGAGGCGGCGTTGCGCGCCGGGCTCGAGCGCGACCTGCGTCGCCTCGAGAGCCTGGCGCCGAGCTTCCGCGAGTCGGGCGCCCAGATCGTCCGCCAGCTGTGGATCGACGCGGTCCGCGAGGTCCTCGAGGATCCGCTCGCCGAGATCTACGCCGGCCCCGACGCGCTTGGCAGCGTGGCGCTGCGACTGACGAGCTCGAACGAGATCATGCAGGCGCGCCGCAACGCGGAGATCGCGCGACAGAAGGTCCAGCAGGCGGCGCGAGACGCCGGCACCTTCTTCGCACCGAACTCCGAGCAGATCTCGATCGACAAGGCGGGCCGCGTCCTGAAGCGGGACGCAAGCGGCGCAATCGGCAAGAACTGAACCCATCTCCGCGGGCTGCCGTAGGGCGGCATGAAGGACGGCATGCACGCAACGCATGCGAGGATCAAGCATGGCGAACGCACAGCAAGGTTCCAGCGACTGCATCGTCGACGCCGTCGGGCTGACGAAGACCTTCACCGACTTCTGGCTCCGCTCCCCCGCGAAGGCCGTGGATGGCGTCGATTTCCACATCGATCGCCATGAGATCTTCGGCCTGCTCGGGCCGAACGGCTCGGGCAAGTCGACGACGATCAAGATGATCCTCGGCCTCCTGCACAAGACGCGCGGCCGGCTCGTCGTCTTCGGGCGCGATCCGAGCGATGTCGCCGTCAAGCGCAAGATCGGCTACCTGCCCGAGGAGACCTATCTCTACCGCTTCCTCAATCCGACCGAGACGCTCGACTACTACGGCAAGCTCTTCGGCCTCGACCGCCGCACGCGCAACCGCCGCACGGCGGAGCTGCTCGAGATGGTCGGCCTCGAGGGCGTGGCGCACCGTCCGGCGGGAGAGTTCTCGAAGGGCATGGCGCGCCGCCTCGGCCTCGCGCAGGCGCTTGTCAACGACCCCGAGCTCCTGATCCTCGACGAGCCGACCTCGGGCCTCGACCCGCTCGGCACGCGTCAGGTGAAGGACCTCATCCTCGAGCTCGGGCGCCGCGGAAAGACGATCCTGCTGACCTCGCACCTCCTCGCCGATGTCGAGGATGTGTGCGACCGGATGGTGATCCTCTACGGCGGCAAGATCCGCGCCGCGGGAACGAGCGACGAGCTCCTCGCCGACACGCAGCACACGCTTCTGCGCACGCCGCGTCTCAGCGAAGGCGCCATCGCGGCCGTCGACCGGGCGCTGCAGTCCGCGCAGGGCGTCGGCATCGAGTCGGTCGAGTCGCCGCGGCAGACGCTCGAGTCGCTGTTCCTCGACATCGTCGAGCGCGCGCGCGCCGAGCAGCTTGCGACGAGCGGCGCCCAGTCGGGCGGCCGCATCGCGTCGTTCCTCCAGGCCGAGACTCCGGGCGAGGGCGACTCGGTGGTCGCCGATCTCGTGCGCGCCGGCGATGAGCCCGCGCCCGCACCGAAGTCGGTGCTGCGCGAGCCTGCCCGCGGCCCCGTGGCGCCGAAGGGCGCGGACACCGCGATGCTCGATGCGCTCGTCGACCCGTCGAGGACGCCGGGTGCGGACGCGGCGGCAGCGCCGAAGTCGGCGCCGCCGCAGGTTCGCAAGGATTCGAGTGGAAACCAGCCTGACCAGAGCGTGATCGACTCGCTGCTCGGCGGTGGGGGTCAGGCGGGTGGGGATCAGGGCAGCGGTGATCAGGGCAGCGGTGATCAGGGCAGCGGGGGGAAGAAGAAGTGAGCCTCCTCGACGCGTTGCGGCAATCGCTCACCGCGCTCGGTGAGAAGCGCTGGTTCCGCATCGCGGTGGCGGTGGTCCTGTCGGCTGTCATCGGCGTCGCGACGATCGTGACCTACGGCGCGAGCGCCCGCGTCGAGCGCTTCATGCGGGCTGTTCCGCCCGTGCTGCGGGCGTTGGATCTCAAGGCGAACGATCCGATCGCCAAGCAGCTCGCCGAGCAGGGCACGCTGGACATCGGCGGCGTCAAGCTCGGCGACCAGGCGTTCGCGACCCGTTTCCAGCGGATGTTCAGCGACTCCGGCAAGATCGACCAGGTCTCCGAGGCGACGGTGATGCTCGTGCGCACCGAGCTTCCCCCGTGGCTGCCGGTGTCGTTCGTCGACGATTCCCGTCTGCCGCTCGCGATCGGACTTCTCGCGATCGCGGTCGTGAACTTCGCATGCTTCACCGGCCTCGCGATCCCGCTCCTCGGCGTGGTCGTGACGAGTTCGGTGCTCGGCCTCGCGATGCTTGCGCGCGGCCGGAGCGACCTCGCCGCGAGCCTCGCGTCGATTCCGGCGTTCCTCCTCGCGTTCGCGCTGCTCGTGCGCGCGCTCATGATCGTGCTCGACCGCGCGACGCCCGTCTTCGCCGTGGCGAGCGGCGTGGTCCGCGAGGCGATGCGCCTTCGGATCGCCGTCGTCTTCGCGGCCGTGGCGATCATCGCGATCCCGCTGCTGCCGCAGTGGATCGACCCGACCTCGCCGCTGCGCTACCAGGTGCAGACATTCCTCGCGCGCTCGCTCGACGCGATGTACCTCGTGTGCGCGTTCCTGACCGTCTTCTTCGGCTGCGCGACCGTGGCCTTCGAGATCCGCGACCGCCAGGCGTGGATGACGCTCACGAAGCCCGTGTCGCGCCTCTCGTGGCTCGCCGGCAAGTGGCTCGGCCTCGTCGTCGTCAACGCCGCGGTCCTCACCATCTGCACGCTTGCGATGGTCGTGTTCCTCGCGCAGATGCGCGCCCGTCCCGCGATCGACGGCTACGACCGCGCCGCGGTGCGCGACGAGGTGCTCGTCGCGCGCGCCGGCGGCGTTCCCGTCTACAAGTACCTGCCGCCCGAGGAGATCGAGCTCGCGGTCACCGAGGCCATCCGCTCCGATCCGAACGCGCGCGCCGACATCGAGGAAGGCCGCCGCACCGAGCTCGAGGTGAAGAAGACGCTCGCCCGCGCCGTGGCCGAGGAGTACCTCAAGGCGCAGCGCTCGGTCTCGCCGGGCCAGGAGCGGGCCTACGAGTTCAAGGGGCTTGACGCCGCGCGCGAAGCGAAGGCGAACCTGACGCTCCGCTACAAGTTCTACGCCGGCGAGAGCGATCCGAACGCGGTCTATCCAGTGATCTTCATCCTCGGCGAGGGTGCCGACGCCCCGTGGCTCGACCGGCAGTTCGTCGCGGCGCAGTCGAATGTCATCACGGTTCCCGCGAGCGCGATCTCTGCGAACGGCACGCTCGTGATCCGCATCGCGAGCGTGCGCTTCGATCCGAACGCGCCGCCGGGCGGGCAGCAGTTCTATCCGAGCAACTCGAGCATCGGCTTCGACCCGGACGGCCTCGAGCTCCTCTACAAGGTCGACGATTTCGGCCCGAACCTCCTGCGCGCGCAGATCGTCAACCTGCTCAAGCTTTCGTTCGTCGCCATGCTCGCGGTCACGCTCTCGTCGTTCCTGAGCTTCCCGGTCGCGTGCCTCGTGGTGTTCACCGTGTTCTCCGCGGGCTCGATCGCGCCGTATCTCGCGACCAGCATCGACGAGTACCGCATCCGCACCGACTCCGGCGTGCTGAAGGCGGTCGAGTCGGTGATCCGCGGCATCGCGAGCGGCACCGAGTTCTCGGTGCGCGCGTTCGGCGAGGCGCGCGCGAGCGGCCCGCTCGTCGAGGGGCGGCTCGTGCCGTGGGAGGTCGTGATCCGCACATTCGCGCTGATCGGAATCGCATGGAGCGGCGTGCTGCTTGTCCTCGGCTTCGTGATCTTCCGTCGCAAGGAACTCGCCATCTACAGCGGGCAGGGAGGCTGACATGAACGACCGGCTCATCCAGCTTGGCGCGATGGCGATTCTCGCGGGCGGCGTGGCGGCGGCGGGCTTGCTGCAGCCGAAGATGATCGCCATCGCCGACCGAGACCAGCTCCGCTACACCGACGAGTCCGTCGAGGGCGCGCCGCCGATCGTCGCGATCGGCACCGCGATCGGCGCGCTTCGCGGCCTGATCGTCGACTACCTGTGGATCAAGGTGACGATCCAGAAGGAGAAGGGCCTCCTCTACGAGGTGATGGCCGACTCCGACCTCATCACCAAGCTGCAGCCGCGCTTCCCCGAGGTCTGGGCGTTTCACGGCCATAACCTCGCCTACAACATCTCGGTGATGACCAACACGCCCGAGGAGCGCTGGGCGTGGGTCAACAACGGCATCTCGCTCGTCCGCGAGCGTGGCATCCGATACAACCCGAACGACCTCGAGCTCTGCAAGGAGCTCGCGTTCTGGTTCTCGCACAAGATCGACGGCCTCGCCGACGACGCGCACCTCTACTACAAGCGGCAGTTCGCGCGCGAGTGGCAGCTGGTGCTCGGCGTGCCTCCGTACGACTACGAGGAGCGCAAGGCGTGGATCAAGGCCATCGCCGACGCTCCCGACACGCTCGAGGGCGTGTACGAGAAGACTCCCGACGCGAAGGCCTTCGTCGAGGAGCTGCAGGCGAAGCTCGCGCCGCTCGGGCCGCGCTACGAGTTCGCGGTCGACAAGCGGTTCCTGCTGCTCTACGGCGAGTGGGCGGCGCGCCAGGCGTCGCCGTACGCGCGCATGCTCGGCATGCGGGCGATGGACGAGGACGCCGCGACGCTCGTCGGCGTGTTCGACTCGACCTTCGGCAACAAGGACCGGCAGCTGCCGGCGGCCGCGGTGGTGAGCTTCCTGCGGAAGCGCGCGCTGCTCGACGCGTACAACATGGATCCGCAGCTGATGTACGAGTTCACGCGCGACACGGGTCCGCTCGACTGGCGGCATCCCGCTGCGCACGCGCTGTACTGGGCGCGCCGCGGATCGCAGCTCGGCGAGCACCGCATCACCGACGAGCTCGAGATCGCGAAGATCATCAACAACGACCGCACCGAGATCCAGGCGATGCAGGCGCTCGCGCGCTCGGGACTCGTCGGGTTCGATCCGTTCAGCGGCGACAATGTCACGCGCCTCAACGATCCGCGCTGGATCAAGGTGATCGACCGCTACTTCGACAAGCTCTACGCGAAGCACTACGACACCCGCGGCGCGGGCGGCGAGACCTTCATGAGCTTCCACCAGAACTTCATGAAGCAGGCGGTGCGCGAGCTCTACCGTTCGGGAGATGTGGCCGGCGCGCAGGAGATCCTCGATCGCCTCGACCGGCTCTACGGCACGGGCGCCGTGATTCCGAACAGCGACTACTCGCTGCCGATCGACCAGTTCGTGCAGCGCGTCACCTTCGGCGAGTACGAGATGCAGCCCGAGGTCGCGCGCAGCGATGTCTACTCGGTGCTCGAGCGCGGTTTCCGCGAGGGCCTCTTGCTCGAGAACGAGAAGGTGCTCAAGGAAGCGCTCGACTTCGCGCGCGACCTGACGCGCTACTTCCGCGAGGTCCGGTTCAACGACTTCGTCAACAAGTTCGGCGAAGGCCGCATGAAGGACCTCATCGGACAGCTCGACGAGTCGATCCCCGCGGTGCTCACCAAGGTGCTTCTCGACACCCAGCAGCCGCTGCTCGACCGCCTGGTCATCTACCGCAAGGCCCCCGAGGAGCTGCGGGCGCTCGTCTACGACCGCGTCAAGGCGCCGCTGCAGATGGAGTACCAGTCGAACAAGCTTGCCTCGACCGGCATGAAGCTCGAGGAGCTGCTGCCCGAGCCGCCCGGCATCGAGGAGGCTCGCCGTCAGCTCGCGGAGCGCGCGAAGCGCCGCGCAGCCGAGGCCGAGGAGTCGAACCGCAGCGAAGCGCAGCGCAAGTGACGCGCGGGCGGCGGATCGTCCTGCTGTACACTCGATTCCATGCGCATTCCTCCAGCGATCCTCGCCATTGGCCGCAACTACGCCGATCACGCCGCCGAGATGGGCGGCAAGACCGACGAGCTGCCGATGGTGTTCATGAAGAACCCCGCGTCTGCGTGCGGGAACGGCGACGCGATCGTGATCCCGCCGATCTGCCGGCACGGCGGCCCGCAGGTCGACTACGAGGGGGAGCTCGCCTTCGAGATCGCGCGCGATTGCCGCGATGTGAGCGAGGCTGACGCGCTCTCGGTGATCGCGGGCTACCGCGTCGCGAACGATGTGAGCGCGCGCTGGTGGCAGAAGACGGGCTCAGGCGGGCAATTCTGCCGCGGAAAGAGCTTCGACACATTCTGCCCGATGAGCGAGCTCGTGCCGGCCTCGGCCGTGCCGGATCCGCAGGACCTCGAGATCGAGACGATCCTCAACGGCGAGCGCGTGCAGCACGCGAGCACCGGGCTCATGGTGTTCGGCGTGCGCTACCTCGTCGCCGAGCTCTCGAAGGGGATGACGCTCCTCGCCGGAACGATCGTGCTGACGGGCACGCCCGCCGGCGTGGGTGCGGGCCGCAAGCCGCCGCTCTTCCTCAAGGATGGCGACACCGTCGAGGTGAAGATCTCGCGCGTCGGGCACCTGAAGAACCCCGTGCGCGAGGCGTAGGCGGCGGCTGACTCGCAGGCGTTCGCGCTGCTGGTGCGGAGGGATGTCTCTCACGGCGGCACGGAGGCACGGAGAGCAAGTCCTGTGATCTGACCGCACTGCGCGCAGCGGAATGGAGTGGCGGATTTCGACCATCTCGCTCTCGCTTGCGTTCTCTTCTCTTCTGTTCTCTTCTCCGTGCCTCCGTGAGAGACTCCGTTGCGAGCTTTCAATCACGAGGCACGGGATCGTGCCCGTGTCCGCCCCAGGGCTGGCAGCGGCCGAGGC
>CAIXEV010000391.1 GCA_903918555.1 uncultured bacterium
AACGGTGGGCAAGGGGGCGGAGTATACCGCCTTCCGAGGGGGGAACGAAAGTCCTTCGCGCCTGCGGGAACCGATCGGTCAAACGGCAGGGGGCGAGGGGGTTGGAAACGAAAGGGCCAGGCGCGAGGCCTGGCCCTGAGGGATTGACGGTGACGAACGCTCGTCCGCGCCCCGGTCACTCAGTGACGGGTCGAGAACAGGAGCTCCGCGTAGGTCGGCATCGGGTAGAGGTCGGCCGGCATGATCTTCTCGAGGCCGTCGCAGAGCTTGCGAACCTCGATCATGGCGGGGAGGACCGAATCGCGGAAGTGCTTGGCCTCGCCGTCGTGGTCGCCGTGGAAGTCGTCGGCCTTCTCGACCTTGTCGATCGCGGTCCGGAGCGACTCGACCATGCCCACGACCTGCTTGAGCTGCGCCTCGGCGCCGGGGCACTCGATGCCGCAGCCCTGCGTCGCGCCGATCGTGTCGGCGAGCTCGGCCTGGAAGCGCATCGCGCACGGGATCACCGCGGTGCGCACGATGTTCTGGAGCGTGCGCGCCTCGATGCGGAGGAGCTTGATGTACTGCTCCACCATGATGCCGTAGCGCGCCTCGAGCTCGCGCTTCGAGAGGACGCCGTACTTGGCGAACACCTCGGCCGCCTTCTTCGAGCCGAAGACCGCGATCGCGTCGACGGTCGACTTGTGGTTCGCGAGGCCGCGCTTCTTGGCCTCGTCGTGCCAGGCCTTCGAGTAGCCGTCGCCGTCGAAGCAGACGCGGCGGTGCTCCTTCACGACTTCCTTGAGCAGGCTCTTCACGGCCGACTCGAGCTTCGCCTGCGTCGGGTTCTTGCCCGCGCGCTTCTCGAGCTGCGTGGCCATGAAGTCGAGGCTGTCCGCGATGATCGTGTTGAGCACCGTGTTCGGCCATGCGACCGAGGCGCTCGAGCCGACGGCGCGGAACTCGAACTTGTTGCCCGTGAAGGCGAACGGCGAGGTGCGGTTGCGGTCGCTCGTGTGACGCGGGATCTGCGGGAGCGTGGTCGCCCCGAGCTCCATCGCGCCGCCCTTCATCGTCTTCTTCGGGTTGCCAGACTCGAGCTGGTCGAGGATGTCGGTGAGCATGTCGCCGAGGAAGATCGACATGATCGCCGGCGGCGCCTCGTTCGCGCCGAGGCGGTGGTCGTTCGCCGCGCTTCCGATCGAGCCGCGCAGCATCTCCGCGTGGACATCGACCGCGCGGACGACCGCGCAGAGGAACACGAGGAACTGCATGTTGGTGTGCGTGTCGTCGCGCGGATCAAGCAGGTTGACGCCGGTGTCGGTCGACAGCGACCAGTTGTTGTGCTTGCCCGAGCCGTTGACGCCCGCGAAGGGCTTCTCGTGCATGAGGCACATGAAGCCGTGGCTCTCCGCGGTCTCGCGAAGCACGCTCATCGTGATCATCTGGTGGTCGACCGCGACATTCGCGTTCTCGAAGGTCGGGGCGAGCTCGAACTGGCCGGGGGCCACCTCGTTGTGGCGCGTCTTGACGGGGACGCCGAGCTCGAAGAGCCGCGCCTCGACCTCGGCCATGTAGGCGAGGACGCGGTGCGGGATCGAGCCGAAGTAGTGGTCTTCCATCTGCTGGCCCTTCGGCGCGGGTGCGCCGATGAGCGTGCGGCCGCAGATCATGAGATCGGGGCGCTGCACCGCGAGCTCGGTGTCGACGAGGAAGTACTCCTGCTCGAGATC
>CAIXEV010000392.1 GCA_903918555.1 uncultured bacterium
CAGGAGGAGGAGCACAGCTGCTTCAGCGACACGACGCACATCGACTTCACCTCGAACATCAAGGGAGTCGACGCCGTGCTGCGCGGGCGCGGCGGTCCGGGCGTGATCGAGGTCGTGCGCGTGGTCGACCCCGCGCGCGCCCCCACGCTCGAGGCTGCGCTTGCCGCAGCGTACAAGGCCGTGCACGAGATGCCGGTGCCGTTCGACAACGCGATCCGCGCTGCGGAAGGCTCGGCGCAGCGCGCGAAGATGCAGGCCGCGCTCGAGACGCTCGAGACGCTCGGCGAGGAGATCGCGCTTGCGGGCCGAGCGCTCGGCTGGTCGCTTCCGACGGAGCCGACGGGATGAATCGGCTGCGGAGCACGATCGCTCTGACGACATGCGTCGGCGCCGCGTCGGTCGGCGCGTGCGCGGTCTCCGCGTCGCGCGACTGGGCGCTGATGGGCGGACCCGCCGCGATCGAGATCGACGGCCCGACGGCGTTCAGCCTTCCGCTGCCCGGCATCTCGCGCGAGGATCGCCGCGCGTTCGCGGTCGGCAACTCGTTCTTCCGCGACAACTGGGTGGTGGCGCCCGCGAGCGCCGAGGGCCGCGACGGGCTCGGCCCGATCTTCAACGCAAACAGCTGCAGCGCGTGCCACCAGGAAGACGGCCGCGGAAGGCCGCCGGTCGATCGCGACGATGTCGGCAAGGGCATGGTCGTCTTCGTGAGCCCGCGCGACAGCGACGGCGCGCCGCATCCGGTCTACGGTGGCCAGCTGCAGGATCAAGGTGTCCCCGGCGTCGCGCCCGAGGTGCGCATCGCGGTCGAGCCCGAGTCCATCGCGGGGCGCTACCCCGATGGCGCGGCGTATGAGCTCCGCCGCTGGAAGGTCGCGCTCGCTGAGCCCGCCTACGGCCCGCTCGGCGAACTCCGGCTTTCGATGCGCATCGGACAGCAACTCGTCGGCATGGGGCTCCTCGAGGCGATCGACGAGCGCGACATCCTTGCGCGCGAAGATCCCGACGACCGCGATGGCGACGGCGTCAGCGGTCGCGCGCATCGCGTCACGGGCGCAGACGGCACCGTCGGCATCGGCCGGTTCGGCTGGAAGGCCTCGCAGCCGACGCTCGAAGGACAGGTGATCGCAGCGCTCCACGGCGACATCGGCATCACGAGCCCTCGTCGCGCCGACGAGGATCTCACTTCAGGTCAGCGCGCCGCCATCAGCGCGCCCTCGGGAGGTGCGCCCGAGATCGACGCGCACAAGATCGGCCGCATCGCGCACTACATGCGGGCGCTCGCGGTGCCGAACCAGCGACGGAGCCTCGACGCGGAGGTTGTGCGCGGCCGCGCGTTGTTCGAGGCCGCGCGCTGCACAGCGTGTCATCTGCCCGAGGCGCGCACGGGTGGTTCGTCGCCGCTCGCGCAGCTTCGGGGCGCAACCATCCATCCGTACACCGACCTTCTTCTCCACGACATGGGCGAGGGTCTCGCCGACGACCGTCGCGACGGCGATGCGTCGGGCCGCGAGTGGCGCACGCCGCCGCTCTGGGGAATCGGCTTGCTCGAGACTGTGAACGGCAACCAGAACTACCTGCACGACGGCCGCGCGCGAACCATCGAGGAGGCCGTCCTCTGGCACGGCGGCGAGGCGCAGCGATCGCGCGATGCGTTCGCGACGATGTCGGCCGACGAGCGCACGGCGATGCTTGCGTTCCTCAGTTCGCTCTGAAGCCGCGGG
>CAIXEV010000393.1 GCA_903918555.1 uncultured bacterium
CAACAAACACAAGACCACGGACACCCAAAGGCGCCCGTGGCCGGACGAGGCTCGCTCCTTTGCTCGCGCGCATGCGCGCGGCTTTGATGCGGGAAACTGTCGCGCCTCAATTGCTCAGAGGCGCCTCCAGAGTCGAACCAGATCCGGCGAGAACACAGCAGTTCGTGACAACACAATCACCGAACTGTCGCTGACACGTGCCACAACACACTCGCGCTGCACAGCCCGATTGCTCGCCGCCTGGCCAAACAGCCAGAGCGGGCGAACCATCGCCTGCGCAGCGCCCGAGGCGGACTGAAGATGAGACCCGAACGGCCTCATCGCCAGAGCCCGACCCGAACGGTCCTGTCAAACGATTGATCGAAGGGCTGTGACATAACTGACACACCTCAATCGGGTTGTGCATGGGCCGAGCGAACTGGTCGTGGAACGCACACGCGCTCCACTGCAGCACAAACGACGCAGGCCCAACCTCTCGGTTGCAGACCACCAACAAACTCCCAGGCGGCACGTATCCGCTTGGGAGAACGAGGAAGATATCGACCCCGCGGTGCAGAGTCAAACATCTTCTCTCAGCGCGACTTGCGACCCGTGCCGCCTCGAGCCTGATTCCGCCCGATGAACACAAGCACGGATCATGGCGCGATCGCGACAGAAATTCGCTTTTTCGCGAGTTTTCAGCGCTAATGAATGCCCGTTCCGCTGAGATCGATGCGCTCGTGCGGCTTGATCGGGCGCTCAATCTTGAGCGCACGACCGCCGCGATACTGCCCGATCTGCGCCATGAACTTCGGCCGACCCTCGACCCCGAGGATGGCCGGCGAGCTGGCGGGGCGGTGCGTCACGATCATGTCGCCGACCTCGAGGGACTTGAGTTCGGCGAGCGAAATGGTCGTGGTGGCGAGGGTGGCCTCGAGCTCGACCGTGGCGGACGAGAGCCCGCCCGCGATGCGCTCGGCGGTGTCGGTTCCGGTCTTGCTCTTGCCGGTGACGAACCAACTCTGCGCCGAGAGATCCTCGATCAGCGGCTCGATGACGTTGTACGGGATGCACAGGCTCATCGGACCGGTTCGGCTGGTCATCTTGACCTCGAAGCCGATCACGACCACGACTTCGTTCGGAGGAACGATCTGGACGAGCTGCGGGTTCGACTCCATCTCGCCGAGCGCGAACTCGATTTTGCGGATGCCCGCCCATGCCTCCTGGAGACCGACGGTGGCGCGCTGGAGGATCTTCTGGATCAGGCGCGTCTCGATCAGGGTCATCGGCCGCTGCGGGATGAACAGTTCCTTGTTCGACCCGCCGAGGAGGCGGTCGATGATCGGGTAGTTCACGAGCGGCGAGATCTCGAGGCAGATCTGGCCCTCGAGCGGCGGACAGCGCACGAGGTTGAAGCTGGTCGGGTTCGGCAGGCTCGAGATGAACTCCGAGTAGGTCATCTGCGCGGCCTCGACGACCTTCACCTCGACGATGGTGCGCAGGAAGCCCGAGAGCGACGCGCCGAAGTTTCGGGCGAAGGTCTCGTGCAGCATCTCCAGCGCGCGCATCTGGTCCTTCGAGATTCGCTCGGGACGCTTGAAGTCGTACGGCTGGATGTCGATCTGGTCGCTGTCGCGACGGGCACGCGAGAAGATCTGCGTCGGAATCGACTCCGGCGCGGCCTCGCCTGACTCGGTCGCGCTCATGAGCGCGTCGACTTCGGATTGGTTCAGGACCTCGGTTCCCATGACTTCCTTGCGCGGATTCCTTCCGCGGAACTGTGGGCAGAGAGGGCGCGGATCCGCGACCTCCGTTCGGCGACCGCGTCGGCTCCGCCGCAGCACGCGCCACCTCTCCTCGATCATCGGCCTCCGAGGCCGCCAGCCTTGAACGGCGGGCGGCGACCGACCTTCGCGGCGCGACCGGAAACCCGGGCGAAGGCACACGACGCGGCCCGACCGATCGCAGCGCATGGCAACGGAACCGATCCGCGCCCGTAGGATGCGCACCATGAGAACCATCGAGCGTGCGGCTGCCTTTCCGACCGATCGCCTGTTCCGACGCCATTGGCTGCGGACGCGGCTCGGGATGTGGGCATTGGCCGCCGCGCTCTTCGCGGGGCTCCTCGCGGCGCTGACTCCCTCCGCAGGCGCCCAATTCGCGCCCGGCAAGCCCAAGATCCCCGGTTTCGCGCCCCCCGGCGCCTCCATCGCCAACGCCGAGCCCGACGAGGTCCTCGCCGTCACCGCCCTCCCCTCCGCGACCAAGGTCGCGCCTGGCGCGGACATCCCGATCGCCATCCAGTTCAAGTTTGCGCCCGGCTGGCACATGTGGCCGCAGAAGGGCGCGTCGCTCGACGGCATGAACGCCTTCAGCGGCGCGATCCCGACCGTGCTGTCGGTGGCGGACGGCCCCGACGGCAAGCCCCTCGAGATCCCCGGCGTCGACCTGAACCTCGCGTTCGCGCAGTGGCCGAAGCTCCATGCGGTCGAGATGAACCTCGGCGACGGCCCGATGAAGTACGCGGTCCACGAGGGGGCGTTCAGCGTGTTCCTGCCCGCGTCGATCAAGGCCGACGCGAAGCCCGGTCCAGTCGAGATCCCCTTCCAGGTGCGCTTCCAGGCTTGCAACGACGAGCGCTGCGACCCGCCGACCACGCTCGATGCGGTCGTTCGCTTCACGATCGAGGCGGGCGCCTCCGGCGGCGCGCCCGACGCGGCGTTCACCGCGTTCGACCCGTCCATCTACGGCAAGATCCGGTCGGGCGAGGAGCCGAGCGAGCTGCTCGAGTTCAACCTCTTCACGCTGAAGTTCTCGATCGATCCGAACGGCGCGGGATTCCTGCTTCTCCTCCTGATCGCGGCCGCGGGCGGCCTGCTCCTCAACTTCACGCCGTGCGTGCTGCCGGTGATCCCGCTGAAGATCATCGGCCTCTCGCAGGCGGCGCAAGGCAGCCGCGCGAAGTGCTTCGCGCTCGGATTCGTGATGTCGCTCGGCGTCGTCGCGTTCTGGATGGCGCTCGGCGTGCTGATGGCGACGGTCCAGGGCTTCACGAGCGCGAACCAGCTCTTCCAGGAGCCGCTCTTCACGATCGGCGTCGGCGTCGTGATCGGCGTGATGGCGATCGGCATGGCGGGCTTCTTCGCGATGCGCCTGCCCGACTGGGTCTACATGATCGAGGCGAAGCACGACTCCTACCTCGGGTCGTTCGGCTTCGGCGTGATGACGGCCGTGCTGTCGACCCCCTGCACCGCGCCGCTCATGGGGACCGCCGTCGCGTGGGCGACGACGCAGAGCCCCGCCACGATCCTCACGGTCTTCGGCGCCGTCGGCACTGGCATGGCGGTGCCCTACCTGATCCTCTCCGCGTTCCCGAAGCTCGTCGACAAGATGCCGCGCACGGGCCCCGCGAGCGACCTCATCAAGCAGGTCATGGGGCTCCTGCTCCTCGCGGCCGCCGCGTACTTCATCGGCGCGGGCACGGCGGGCCTCATGGTGACGCCGCCCGAACCGCCGAGCAACCTCTACTGGTGGTTCGTCGCCGCGCTCGGCGCATCGGCGGGCGGATGGCTCGCGTGGCGCACCCTCGCGATCACGAGGAAGGCGGGCCATCGCGTCGTCTTCAGCTGCCTCGGCGTGCTCATCCTGATGGTGAGCGCGCTCATCGGCCTCTCGCAGACGGCAAAGGGGCCGATCGACTGGACCTACTACACGCCCGAACGCCTCGCCGCCGCGCAGGAGGACGGCCAGGTCGTCGTCATCGACTTCACCGCGGAGTGGTGCGCCAACTGCAAGACGCTGGAGGCGCTCGTCCTCAACCTGCCGAAGGTCGCGGAGCATCTGAACGCCGACGATGTCGAGGCGATCAAGGTCGACCTCACCGGCAACAACGAGGCCGGCAACGCGCTCCTCAAGGCCTCGAAGCGCGTGACGATCCCGCTGCTTCTCATCTATGGCCGCGACGGCAGCGTCGTGCTCAACGCGAGCGACTACACGCCGCAGCAGGTCATCGATGCGATCAACACCGCCCGCGGCGCGCGGCCGGCCGGCGGCGAGGAGACGACCCGTGGCGAGTAGACGACCCGTGGCGAGTAGACGACCCGTGGCGAGTAGACGACCCGTGGCGAGTGAACCGCGCTTCCTCTACGCCGTGCGCTCGCGATTCACCAGCCGCGAGGTGCGCGCGGAGTTCATCGCGTGGCTCGCCGACGGGCACCTCGCCGATGTCGTGAAGGCCGGTGCGCTCGATGCGGAACTGGTGGAGTTCGAGCCGGATCCCGAGCGCGGGAGCGACGCGATCGGCGATGTCGAGAGCCGCTATCACTTCGCCTCGCGCGAGGCCTTCGAGCGATACGCGGCCGGTCCCGCCGTCGCGCTGCGCGCCGAGGGGATGGCGAAGTTTCCGCCAGACCGCGGGATCGTGATGACGCGGATCTTCGCGAGCTCCGTCGTGCGCGTGCCGTGAGCGGTCAGGGTGCGGGAGCTGCGGCGGGTGCGGCGGGTGCGGCGCGTGCGCGTTCGAGCGATGTCTGCAACCGCGTGCGCTCGCGCGTCGACAGCTGCATGAGCGGATCGAGCGAGGTGAGGTCGTCCTGCTTCAGCGCCTGTTCGTAGGCATCGACCGCGCCACGCGCGTCGCCTGCGGCGAGAAGCGCGTCGCCAAGATCGACGCGACGCCGCGCGCTGTACGGCTGCGCGTCGACCGCCAGCCGCACCCAACGCTGCGCCTCGCCCGCGGCGGCCGCGATGTCCGACTCGTTCCGCGAGGCCAGCGCCCGCTGCAGGTTCTCGACAGCGAGGTCGGCGCACATCGCGTAGGCGCGGAAGCCCGGGCTCGCGACGGCCTGCTTCTCCGCGAGGGCACGCGCCTTGTCGAACGCATCGCGGTCGACGATCTGCGCGCTGCGGACGCCCGTGGTGCGGCGGCCGCTCGCGGCGAGCTGCTTGATCGCGGCCTCGATCGGCACCCGGCTCGCGGGATTCCCCTGCGCGGCGGCCACGAGGATGTCGGCCGCCTCGCGACGAAGAATGCCGTCGACCGCGACGAGCGCGTCGACGAGCTCGCTTGGGTCGTCGCTTCCGAGCGCGGCAACGACCCGCGCGGCGCGGTCTGGCCCGACGGCGAGCTCGACCGCCTCGAGGAGCGGCTTGGGATCGGCCGACTCGTTGCGCGCGCGCGCCGTGGCGAAGGCCGTGAAGGTGTTGCGGATCTCGGCGAGCGGCCGCACGCGTTCAGCGGCAAGCAGAAGCTGGCGGTCGAGCTCGCGCTCGCGCAAGACCGACGCCGCGGGCACGACGAGCGCCAGCGCGGGAAGTGCGACGGCGAGGCCCGCGAAGCGCCGCGACGAGCCGCCGGCCGGAAGCGTCGTCCCCACCGCGACGAGCGCGAGAACGAGGACGCACGAACCCGCAAGCCACGCCGTCAGCTCGATCTGGGCGTGCACGAGGACAAGCGTCGCGACCGCGAGCGCCACGGCTGCGATCAGGCGGCCTTCGAGTTCCTCGGCGATGCGCGCGGCGCACGCGGCGGCGACGACAAGTCCGGCGAGACCGAGCGCACGGATCATGAGCGCGGTCTGGTCGAGCGCGGGCGCATCAACGCGCGACTGGAGAACGAGCGCGGCGACGGCGATCACGCCGCCGATCCGAAGCGCCAGGACCGAGGCGCTCGCGTCGAGACCGACGGCCGCCTGCGCGGGCGCTCCGCCGCGCTGCTCGCCGCGAAGCTCTACGCGGAGCTCGCCGCGGAGACCGAGCGCCACCATCGCGGCCCATGCGACGCCGAAGACTCCGAACGCGACGACCCAGTCGACGAAGATCGAGTGGACGCTCGTCACATCCTCGGGGCAGTTCGGCGGCTTGAGCTGCATGAACTCGCTCTGCACGAGTTCGGCGCCGATGCCGAAGACCGGGTGCTCCGCGACCATCCGCACCGCGGTCTCGAGGTAGAACGAGCGGAAAAGGACGCTGAGTTCGCCGAGCGAGGTCCCGATGACCCCGCGCACCACGACGAGCCCGACCGCGAGCACCGCGAGCACGACCACGAGGCTCGCGCGCGGCTTGAGCTTCTCGCGCGCAAGAAGCACGGCGAGCACCGCGGCGAGGCCGGTCGCGGCGATCGCGCCCTTGCCGCCGTTCACGAGGAGAAGCGCGCCGCAGCCGAGCGCGCCGGCGCCGATCGCGGCCGCGGGCCCCGCGAAACCGCGGCGGAAACCGAGGACCGCGAGCGCGCCGAGCCCGACGAGCCCGACGCCCATCAGCGATGAATACGGGTTCGAGAGACCGAACCACCCCGTGGCCTCGGGCTGCCGCAGCCGGCGCTCGTAGGTGCGCGCCGCGCTCGAGTCGGGGTCCCATCCGCGCTCGGCGAGGAACGCAGCGCGGTTGGCGTCGTACATCGCGACGGTGTCCTCGTGCTCGCGCGTGACCTGCACGGCACCGCGCACCGCCAGCGGCACCGAGACGGCGACGAGCACCGCGAGCGCCGCGATCCGCAGCCTGCGCTCGCGGACGAGATGCGCGAGCGCGACGAACGCGAAGGCCGCGGCGATCCAGGTGCCGCCGCGGAACGCGCCGACCGAGCTGCCGATGGCGTGCAGGGCGGCGCAGAGCGAGCCGATCGCCGCGAGCGCCAGCGGGAGGCGGCGGACTCCGTTTCCCGCGAGCAATTCGCCGAGAAGCGCGAGCGCCGCCGAGACGAGGAGGACGATGTCGAAGATGCCCGAGCCGACCGGGCCGATCGCGAGCATCGTCCCGGCGTCGCGCGCGGGGTCGACATCGAAGAGGACCTGCGGCTGCACCGCGACAAGCGCCCGCAGCGCGGCGACCGAGAGGATTCCCGTGAATCCAGTGAGCCGCAGCACCTGGGAGTTCACCGCTGCGCCTCCCCGCCTTCGGGCGATCCGGAGCCCGGCTTCGCGGCCGCCTTCGCCGGCGGATCCTCGATGCGCGCCACGCTCGTCTCGAGGATGAGCATGACGAGGAAGATCCCGAGGAGCTGCGCCCCCACGAGCGCGGCCTGCCACGGCTTCATGAGTCCAAGCCCGATGCCGCTCATCGCGGTCACCGCCGTGAGGAGCCACAGCACGAACACCGCGCGGCGCTTCGAGAGCCCAAGCTGCACGAGGCGGTGCGAGATGTGCTCGTGCCCGCCGACGAACGGGCTCTTGCCGCGGCGCACGCGCCAGACGGTGACATAGACGCCGTCGTAGAGCGGGATCGCGAGGACGAGGAGCGGCATGAAGATGCCGTACCACGCGGTGCCCAGCGCGTAATCGGGGTGCGCGGTGTCGACGAAGGTCGTGCGCGCGGCGAGGCACGCGAGGATGTAGCCGATGAAGAGCGACCCGCCGTCGCCCATGAAGATGCGCGCGGGCGGGATGTTCCAGACGAGGAACCCCGCGAGCGACCCCGCGAGGAGCGCGAGCGCCGAGGCGATGAACCACTGGCCGTTCAGGATCGTCGCGACCATGAAGCACAGCGCCGCGATCGCGCCGATGCCCGCCGCGAGGCCGTCCATGTTGTCGATGAAGTTGACGGCGTTGACGATCACGATGATCCAGGCGACCGTGATGACGATGCTGAGGACCTCGCCGCCGGGATAGTGCTCGAGGAATGTGTAGAGCAGGCGGACATCGCTGAAGACCGTGGTTCCGAACGCGACCGCGAGCTGCAGGAAGAGCTTGGGCCACGCGGCAAGCGCGCGACGGTCGTCGTAGAGCCCCATGGCGTGGAGCGCGAGCGCGCCGATCAGGATGACGGCCCAGTCGCCCTGCGTCGACTGCGCGCGCGCGAGGTAGGGCTCGATGGCCGGCGCCCACTCGACCACGCGCTCGGGCATCGCGTAGAGGACGAGGAGGCCGGTCGCGAGCGGCAGGACGGTCGACCAGAAGATCGCGATGCCGCCGATGTTGGGAACCTTGCGGAGCTCCTTCACATGCCCCTTCGCGCCCGGGGTGTCGAGCGCGCCGACGCGCATGCCGAGCCGCGCGAGGACGCCAGTGAACGGCGCCGAGAGCGCGAAGCCGAGGAGAAGGAGTCCGAGGACGATGCCGAGCATGGCGGTGCGGTAAGGTACACGCGATGAAGGCGCTCCGATCCGTCACCCTCTACTGCTCGAGCTCGCGCAGCCTCGACCCCCACTTCGCGGTCGCGGCGCGCGCTGCGGGCGAACTCCTCGCCAGGCGCGGCATCACGCTCGTCTACGGCGGCGGCGGACTCGGCCTCATGGGCGAGGCCGCGCGCGCCTGCAAGGCGGCGGGCGGCCGCGTCGAGGGCATCATCACGCGCAAGTTCCTCGACCTCGAGCAGGGCTGGGACGGCTGCGACGAGCTCGTGGTGGTCGAGACCATGCGCGAGCGCAAGCGCATCCTCATCGAGCGCGCCGACGGCTTCCTCGTGCTGCCCGGCGGACTCGGCACCTTCGAGGAGTTCTTCGAGACGCTCGTCGGCCGGCAGATCGGCGACCACGCGAAGCCGATCGCGGTGCTCGACGACCACGGCTACTACCTTCCGCTCAAGGCGCTGATCGACCACTCGGTGAAGGAGAAGTTCGTGCGCGAGGCGGTGTGGGAGATCCTGCATTTCGGCACCGAGCTTGCGCCGCTCGTCGACTGGCTCGAGCAGCACGCGGCGGCGCCTGTGCACGCCGATCCCGACCGCTTCCTGCCGATGGGGCCGAAGACGAACCGATGACCCGGCGAGCGCCGCACGCGAACCGCGCCGACGCCGCTCCGATCGGACTGATCGCGGGCCAGGGACAGCTTCCCGTCATCGTCGCGCGGGGCATCCGCGCGTCCGGCCGCCGTGTTTCGTGCATCGGCCTGCGCGACCAGTTCGTGCCCGAGCTGCCCGCGCTGTGCGACGACTTCGAAGAGGCGGGCGTCGTGCAGCTCGGCCGCTGGCTGCGCCTCTCGCGCCGGTTCGGCGTCACCGAGGCGGTGATGGTCGGCCGCGTCGCCAAGGCGCGCATGCACGACCCCTTCCGCCTCTTCCGCCAGCTGCCCGACTGGCGCGCCGTCAACCTCTGGTACCGCAAGCTGCGCCACGACCGCCGCAGCGCCACGCTCCTCACCGTCCTCGCCGACGACCTCGCGAAGGAAGGCCTCGTCTTGATCGACTCGACCACCTACATCCCCGACCACATGGCTTCCGAAGGCGTGATGACCACGCGCCAGCCGACCGACGAGCAGCGCGGCGACATCGAATTCGGCTGGCCGCTGCTCAAGCAGGTCGGCTCGCTCGACATCGGGCAGGCGATCGCCGTGCGCGAGAAGGATGTCATCGCGGTCGAGGCGGTCGAGGGCACCGACCGCATGATCGCGCGGGCGGGCGAGCTGTGCCGGCGCAAGGGCTGGACGCTGCTCAAGACCGCGCGCCCGGGCCACGACATGCGCGCCGACGTGCCCACGATCGGCGTCTCGACCATCGAGTCGATGCACAAGGCCGGCGGCGGCTGCATCGCCGTCGGCGTCGGGCGCGTGATCCTCGTCGACCGCCCTGCGGTGCTCGCCGCGGCCGACCGACTCGGCGTCGCGGTGGTCGGCGTGCGGGATGTTTGAAAACCCCTAGAAAACAAGGCATCTTCGCGCACCCTCCGCCCGACGGCGCGGGGCGGATTCGGCTATACTTTCCGCTCTCCTCCGAGGAGGTCTGAAAGGACCGTTTTACCGATGGCCGAAGGCGCAAACACTCCATCCAACACTCCGGCTGGCGGCGGTGACGGACAGGCTCCGAAGCACGACAACATCATCGATCTCGACATCGACCGCGAGCTGCACGAGAGCTACCTCACCTACGCGATGAGCACGATCATGGATCGTGCGCTCCCCGATGTGCGCGACGGCCTCAAGCCCTCGCAGCGCCGCGTGCTCGTGGCGATGAACGACCTCAAGCTGTCGCCGGGCAAGAAGCAGATCAAGTGCGCCAAGATCTGCGGCGACACCAGCGGCAACTACCACCCGCACGGCGAGGCCGTCATCTACCCGACGCTCGTGAACCTCGGGCAGGACTGGAAGACGCGCTACATGCTCGTCGACAAGCAGGGCAACTTCGGCTCGATCGAGGGCGACCCGCCGGCCGCGATGCGCTACACCGAGGCGCGCATGACCGCCGCCGCGATGGCGCTCATGGAGGACCTCGACAAGGAGACCGTCGACTTCAAGGCGAAC